>CAVDDP010000202.1:0-3815 GCA_963607695.1 Hallerella sp. | reverse complement strand
ATCCCAAGCATCCAGATCAGGGAACTTTACCACTTCACGCCAATCGCAAATGTCATCAAGCATATAGGGAACATTCAAATCGGGTGCGGCAGCTTGTGCGCTCTCTACGTATTCCCACGCCATGCCAAACCAGTCTTTGCCACCAATGCCACCAGCAGGGCGCTCGGCAAAACCGTTAACAGGATACACAATGTCCTCGGCGTCCAGCACAAAGGGAACTTTCTCGAATTTTTGATTGGTGTAATACGCGCGCAAATTCTCTTTCTCGTTCATTTTTCCTCCTTCATTCTTTACGTATGCTCACTACATGAGAAGCGGTACAAAACTTCTACAAGGTTCCATCTAGCTTTTCACGCGAAAGCACATACAACGCCTCGGTCATAAGAGCAGGATTGTTAATGCATGCGGAATAAATTGATAAATCAATTGGCTTATCAGGGAATACATAATTATCCACAAACGTGCGAGCCGCTTCCCATACTTCTTCATCGCTGGCATCAGGGCCAACATTGGGGGCTTCGCACTCTACGATAATCTTATCGCCATATTCTTTTACTACGGAAAGCTTGTCGTTATGATCCTGACCCATCCAAATGTCAACACCCGCAGCAACCATATGCTTAACCAAACGCTCAATTTTGCCGCATGAATGCAAACGAACATACATGCCACGCTCATGACACGCATCGCACAAACGCTTCAGGCGCGGAATAATCACTTCACATAGCACATCTTCACTGAAAAATGGAGCAATCTGAGAACCCCAGTCGTCGTGAATTTCCAAAATGTCGGTACCAAAATACGTATGCATATGATCAACGTAGTCAATGTACAAGTCGCACAAGCGGTCAAACAGCGCTTCCAATGACTCGCGACAATCCTCGTCAATCATGGTAATAGCAGCATCTTCAAAGCCCATCCATGAAATAAGGCGCTCAAAGAATCCAGTAAAAATGGTAGAAATAATAAGCGCATTGGGGTCGCTCAAATACTCATGGTTAAGCTTTGCTTCGCCTTCCCAGTCCCAAGCATTAACATCAGGGAACTTGATAACGTCTTGCCAATCGTCAATGTCTTCCAATAAAGGAGCTTGACCTGGCTTTTCCATAGCGCCCATGGTTGCTTCATCAAACACCCACAAAACACCAAATGCATCTGCTTCGCCTTCGGGATTGGGCATACACGGGTCAGGGCGACCATCCATAACTGACCCGCGTGCAATATTATCGGGAATAAGGCGCGTGTTCATATTACGCAAATCTAAAACGTTAAGAATATAGTGGTAATCTTCACGCTTTAGTGCAGCAAGAAAATTTTCCTTAGCACTTACCGGCGCATTCCAAATGGTACGCGAAGGTGCACCCGGAAAGCCCGGAACAACTTCCTTTTCTACCATTTCTTTTGCACGGTCAAACGGAATTTTTGTCATACTGTTCTCCAATCTATTTCATTACTTGCATTACTAAAGGCAAATGCCCTGCTTATCACACGGCATTCGCCTTAAATCACTTTATTACGGAAGGAAGATTGAGCACATCTTTCCTTTTTCGCTCATCTTCTTCGCAAGTTCTTCTACCGGGCCATATTCAATGGCGTCGGCCAAGCAGTGATGAGCGCAAGCAGGTTTTGCTGCACCTTTAGCCATGCGCTCTTCGCACAAGTCGCATTCTTTGGTAGGAACCGGTACAAAACGATATTCCCATGATTTGCCGTCTGCTAACTTCCAAGGACCCATCTCAAGCAATTTAATGCCCCAGCGTCCCAGCGGAATGTGATGTTCGTTTTTACATGCAATTTCGCACGAATGGCACCCGGTACAATATTCGTTGTCTATAAGAAGACCATATTGAGTCATATCATTCACTCCAATCAGTTATTTATCCGAAGGTGGCATTTGGTTTTCATCCAAATACACTTGGCACGGCATGCTCTTATAGTGCGTACCAAAACCCAAGGGGCCATTAACTTCATGAGGAATAAGATTGTTGATGTTGTACGTCATGCAATCATATAAATTCTCGGGGTCGTTCTCGGGAATCCACCAACCATGGTCACATGAAACAACGTTTTCTTTCACCCAAGGCGTTATATGCGCACACATTCTGGTGCGACCCAGATGATTTTCAACCCAAACCCATGAACCTTCGGAAATACAACGTTCTGCTGCAGCAGCCGGGTTAATATCCATAGTGGGCCACTTATGAATTTCACGAAGCTCGGCAATTTGCCTATTCTCAGAATGGAAAGAGGTAAAACGGCGTGCACCTGAAGTAAGCGTTAACGGGTACTTTGCTACAAGATCGGGGCGGGAAACAGCCGAAAACTTTGGCTCAATGTAATACGGCAGTGGATCGTCGCCTAAACGCTGCAACATAGTTGAATACAACTCAATACGCCCCGTTGCCGTGTTGAAGCCAACTTGTCCACCACGCAACAAGCCTTTTTCGTATTTCTTATACTCAATTTCATATTGACCATATACATGAGAACGAAGCTCATCCATGGTGGCGGTAATGCCACTTACTTTGCTTAAGTCGTCATTAAGATATGCTTCAATCGATTTCCATTGCGGCTTAGTAGAGTTGGGATACAGCAAATTATGGATGTCAATCATAATTTGAAGGTCACTTCTGCATTCACCCACCGGCTCAATAACTTTCATCATGGCATGAAGCTGACCAGGCTGACTTGCATTGGAGTTGGTAATAAAGTTATCGTGCTCAAACGCTGTTGTTACGGGAAGTACAACATCGGCTACGCCCATGATGAGTGGCGTCATGAACAAATCGGCAACAGCACAGAAATCCAGCGATTTCCGCATTGCTTCAAGATAGCGCTCAGGTTGCACAACCATATTCGCAATGCTGTTATGACCAAAAATATAAGCAAATTTAATAGGATACGGCGTACCCGTTTCCAATGCATCTAAGTTGGTGTCAGGGTGTGTTGTATTTACAATAGCGCTCATTGCAGGAAAACGGTCGTGACCCAAGGGCTCTACACCCAGCATGCCGAATTTCTCTAGACCTTCAGGCTCTCCACTGGTAGATGCCTGAGGAGCATTTTCTGCCATGCCTGCAAATGTGGGTGGCAATCCCATAAAGCAACCACCGGGGATATCCATGTTGCCGCAAATAGCGAAAAGGCTTAACAAAGCATGTCCGATTTGCATAGTGTTGGGGTTTTGATCAACCGCCAAGCCCATGGAAAGCGTAGAAGGAGACTCCGATAAGCAGCGCGCCGCTTCGCGAATATCATCGGCATCTAATTCGCAAACCTCTGCTGCCCATTCAGGAGTGTAAACCTTAACACGTTCTGCCAGTGCCTCAAAACCGTACGTCCAGGCAGCAACAAAATCGTGGTCGTACAAGTCTTCCGTAATAACAACATTCAAAAGTGCTAAGGCCAAAGCACCATCGGTGCCAGGGCGTAACTGCAAATGAATGTGTGCACGAGTAGCAAGCCAGTTAGCGCGCGGGTCAGCAACAATAAGCTTCATACCGCGGCGCATCATTTCAATAATGGAATGACCAAACAAACCGTCGGCATTTGAACGAAGCGGATCGCGCCCTAAAATAAGCATGTACTTGGGGCATTCCCAACGCGGGTCATCGTAGCGGTCCACAAAACCAATAGCGTTGTCGGCCTCAATGTAGGAACTTCCCATGGTCCACAGCATGGCAGCCATACGCGGCACCAAGCAGGACCAGCCAGAGTTCGGGTGCACCGCATTTGGTGTACCAAAAACATCGTTTGCAAACGTAAAATGGTAGGCACTGTTTTCACGCCCGGTACCGTTCCACGCTGTTACCGAC
>CAVDDP010000201.1:0-3815 GCA_963607695.1 Hallerella sp. | reverse complement strand
CTACCTCTCTATATGTCTTTTTGCATTTAGAGGCTTTGTTAAAGAACCCACTGAGGCATTGCGCTTCGGTGGGTTCTTGTTAGACGCTTCGCAGCGTCAAGCAATTCGGCGGCTCTATTGAACCGCCGAATTGCAACCTTAATCAAAACCCGCCATTTTTCCGGTGGACACTGCTTTATTGCATGTTTATATCACTTATCCTTATCTCGTTTGATTTTTCTGTTCCCTTCGTTCCTTCAAGCGTCTATAAAAGGTTGCTTTACTTATGCCAAGCCGTTTTGTAGCAGCTAACACATCAAGCGTTCCAGCCTCATACATTTCAAGTGTTTCTGCTAGCACAAGCATATCGATTGCTTTACGTTTTCTACCAGCACTCCTCCCTTGCTTAGCAGCCTTCTGTACAGCGTCTTTTCGTTTTGCTTCCCTATAGGCAAATGCCTTCTCTAATAGCGCACGAAGCGTAACATGCAATGCCCAGCGAGCCTCTGAGTTCAAAGCCTGCCCCTTAAGCATAAGAGGCTTGCCAGCACAAAGTCTTTTTAATATCGCAAGCTCAGCTGCCATGGAGTTTTGAGCGACTTCAACAATCTCTGTAATTTCTGCCGGTATTTCATTATTGCTGGCATCCGCATTACTAATGGCTGTATTGCACGTGTCTACATTGGCGGTTGTTGACTCACGCTCTGCGTCATACTCTTCAACGGCGCAAACGTAAAGCTTGTCACCAATGTAGCGAGTGTTTGTACGCACAAGCCATTCAACTTTATCAAGATAATCCAGCCCAACATCATCAAGCAACTGCCACAAATTCTCTCTGTTTTCAGAGGGAGCACGCTCAGAAATAAAAGTTGGCGTTATATTTTCTCGCACGTAAACTTCCTTGCGCGCATCCAAATCAAAACCAGGAACTCCTTGAAAATCTGGTGGCTCAAGTAAGTCAATTACTTGCCAATTCGGAGTAAATTCATAGCGAAAAGACTCATCCTCGTAAACCGTGCAAGCAATTATGCCTATTTGATAGACAAGTCTACATGGCCCATCCAGGCAAATTACCCCTTCGCTTCTATGCGATTTCATAATATGCTCCCTGTTTATTGCCTGTTTTCCGTTAACTTCGTTGCAGAATCTTGGAGAATAAGTCGATAACGAGAAACAAGCATATGTTTATAAAAGTCTTTGTGCGTGTTGCTTATGCAGTCAATAGAATCAACGAAGCCAAGGATTTCGTTCATGTCTATGCGTTCCATCATAGCCAACAGCGCCTGATTACATTGTTCAAATTCAAGACTTGATATAACCTCGTAGTAAGAACTTTTCCTGCCATGAAGTTTCACTTGTGAAGTGGGAAATTCAAACACTCTTTTGTTTGTTTCTTCATTTGAAGCTATGATAAGGCGCATTTCTTCTTCATCGGTCATTCGTGGAAACAAACAAGAACCGTTATCGAAAACCGGCGCCAATGAATATGAACCGCAGCATTTCACAAAACCCCAGTTAGCTCCATGCCTATCGAAGTTACCAAGAAGGGCATCTACAATAAAAATCTGCCAAAATTCACTTATGGTTTCATCCACTTTTGTAAGCTTAGAGTTATCTCTTAGCATTTGCATGATGTCGCCATATTCATATTGATATCGTTCTTTATCGTTATCAAGCGTGCTTTCGCCAACATCGTTAAAAGGAACAAACTGCTCGTCTGAATCAAGAAAGCTTTTGCAAGCAACAACATTTTCACCATTGTAGGTACCTAAAAAAGTTTTTTGTGCTTTAAACCCCAGTATTTCAAAAATATGTGATCCAATAAATTCAGAAAGATGATTATTTATCTTACCGAAAGGAGTGTTCTTTTGAAATTTGAGCATGTAGTCACATTTGTGACCAGCCTCGTTAGGAATAAGAATAGACAGCTTGCGTTCGGAGCCACCGTAATTGATACTGCCTAATTCGTAATTGCTAAAATCAATGAAATTCATTTGTATCAC
This sequence comes from Hallerella sp., assembly GCA_963607695.1. Lineage (GTDB taxonomy): Bacteria > Actinomycetota > Coriobacteriia > Coriobacteriales > Eggerthellaceae > CAKUOV01. The sequence continues at coordinate 1,833 of CAVDDP010000201.1, read as the reverse complement.
TCTCGTAAAATATACTTTTGATTGTGAGAGTATAACATAATGAACTCTCAAATATATATGCTTTATTTTGAGAGTTTTAAAAAATTACATAGCAAGAAGTAGCTTCAAAAGCACCCGTCAGAGCAAAAGGCAATAGAAGAAAAAGTGCAAAATAACAACCACTTTTAGCGCTAAATACGGAAAAGTGTCAAAATTGACTAATATAAAATACGGAAAAGTGTTAGAAGTAAGCAATTGGTTATTATTCAAAACCCAAGAACCAACCGCAGCGCAAGGCGTGAACAGGGAGCATCCTATATGTTTTTGTTGCGCCGGGGGTATATGCGCGCTATTTGCTCCTTTATAATTACAAGCTTGTACTGCAGATTTTCCGTTTACTGCGGTAGTAAAAACAACAACCCGCTTTGCAGCTTGTACTGCAGAAAGTGCAGCTTATAAGCGCAATGGGTAACGGCAGCAAGAAAAGGACGCGTGTGGCGCAAGCGATAAAAAAGGCGAACCCGGCGAAAAGGCGTGCTCAGGGCGCAAGCAGTTTGTATTGCGTTGCGTACAGCCTTTTTAGTGTTCTTTTTCCTTTGTCGTTAGCAGTTTTTGTAACAGGCAGCGCTTTTAGCGACTATGACCTGGTATTTTGGGGCGTTATGGTGCTGTTTTGCGCCAATGTGGTGTATGGCTTTTTGCAATTGCGTGACCGCTTGCTGTTTTTGTTCTTGCATTTTGGCATTGCGCTTTTCTTGCTTTCGCGCCCCCTTATTTCGGTTATTTGCAACAGGCCTGATTGGTGGCTTCTTTCTTCGCCTGAAACAACCATGTTTGCGTTGAATGCGCTTTATCTTTCTATGGCGTGTTTGTTGGGTGCCACGGCGCTGTGCGGTGCTATTCGCTCGTATAACGAAGAGGCACGCGCAAAGGCGGCGTGTGCCGTGAACAGGGGACGGAGGAGTGTTCATTTTGCCGTGAAAAATGAACACTCCTCCGTCCCCTGTTCACGTGGCAACTTCCACAAAAAGGGCTTGCGCACCTTAAGCGCGCTTACCGCTACTACGCAAAAACTTTCTCAAGCCGAAAAGCTGCGGTTCATTCGCCTGGCAGCACTTATTTGCTTTGTGGTGTGTGTTGCAGGGGCGTTTTATGCGGGCGCGCTTAAGCTTGAATACATGAGCGGCCGCGAATACACCGATTACTATTTGTCGGATTCTTCCTCATATACTCCGTGGGTAATAAGTACGCTTGAAGCCATGTTGCCGTTTGTGTTAAGCGCGTATTTGGCAACCATGCCGCGGCGGCGCGGGGCGGTGTTGTGCCTTATTGCGTATGTGGCAACCACCATTCCCATGCTCATGATTGGCTCGCGCTCTGACTTTGTGATTGCGTTTTTGTTTGCCGCGCTGTACTTTGTGTTTCGCGCCGTTACCGACAAGCGCGAGGTGTGGATTTCGCACCGCCTTGTTATTGCGTGTTGCATTGCGGCGCCGGTGGGTATTGCCGCCATGGGGCTTATTGACTATTTGCGCGCCGGCACCCAGACCAACCTTGATTTTGCCGATTTGGTGGTAGACGCGCTGTATAAGCAGGGCGTGAGTTTTACCATTTTGGGCCACGCCTACGACGTGAACGACCAAATTCAGGCGCTGGGTTTCCGCTTTTTCAGCATGGGCGGCATTATTGACACGTTTACCCAGGGCTTTATTGGGCAAACGTTTTTCGGCTTTTCGCAGCTTCCTACCACCAATAGCTATGAGTTGGCCACGCAGGGGTGGTCGTATTCGCATGCCATGAGCTTTTTTGCGCATGAGAATTATTTAGGTGGCGAAGGGTACGGCTCCTCGTATA
>CAVDDP010000200.1:0-3829 GCA_963607695.1 Hallerella sp. | reverse complement strand
CGTTACCGATATCACCGAAATTGCTAAAGTTGCTCAGGAAGAGGGGGCAAATGCCATTTCGCTTATCAATACGCTTTTAGGCATGGCAATAGATACAAAAACGCAAAAGCCCGTTTTGTCCCGTGTGGTGGGTGGGCTTTCTGGCCCTGCGGTTAAGCCCGTTGCGCTTCGCATGGTTTGGCAGTGCTACCAGGCCGTTTCTATTCCCATTCTGGGCATGGGTGGCATTGTAACGGGTACCGATGCTGTTGAATTCATGCTTGCAGGCGCCACTGCTGTTGCGGTGGGAACGGCGAATTTCATGAACCCGCATGCCACCATAGAGGTAGTAGAAGGCATAGAAGCCTATTGCGAAGAGCAGGGAGTAGCCAACGTAACAGAGCTCATTGGCGCTTTGAAGTGCTAAGGTGCTTGTGTGCGCATGAGCCAATGCACTTGTGCTTTGACATGCTTGTGTATTGGAGCGCTTCCTGGCACTTGCAGTCAGTCGCTTCCCCAAACAGAAAACAGTTACAACCAGAAAGGTAAGTCTATGAAAAATTATCGCGAACTTGAACCGGCCGAGCGCGTGATTATTGCGCTTGATATGGAGGCGCAGGATGCGCTTGACCTTGCGCAAAAGCTCCAAGGTGAAGCGCGTTGGGTAAAAATTGGCATGACGCTTTTTTATAAGGAAGGCCCTGCGTTTGTGCAAAAGTTTAAGGATATGGGCTACAAAGTGTTCATTGATTTGAAGCTTTACGACATTCCTCATCAGGTGCAAGGTGCCATTGGATCATTGGTTTCTATTGGTGCCGATATGCTTACCATGCATGCCTCGGGCGGGGTGGAAATGATGCATGCCGCGCAAGCTGCGGTAGAGCAAGCCGCCGCGCAGGCTCACACCAGTGTTCCCCTTACGCTTGGCGTTACGGTTTTAACCAGCATGGATGATGAAACGCTTGCGCAGATTGGCGTGAACCGCGCCGCCGCTTCTCAAGTTGCTCTTCTTGCGCAGCTTACCAAAGAAGCAGGTCTTTCCGGCGTTGTATCTTCTCCGTGGGAAGCACATGAGCTGCGTGCTTTGTTAGGAGATAACGCGGCAATTGTTACGCCGGGCATTCGCCCAGCGGGAGCAAATGCGGGGGATCAAAAGCGCATTGCAACGCCCCGTTTTGCTGTTGAACAGGGCGCTTCTCACCTTGTAATTGGCAGGCCAATTACCCAAGCGGCTGACCCGGTGCAGGCATTTCGCAACATTATTCTTGAGTTAGAACAGTGATTCGCGTACTACTTTTGTCCGATTCTTGCAAAAATAATTATTTTTGTTGAATGAACTGGGTATTTCGTGTAATATCTAGTTTTGCATTCTTGAAGTAGCCATTTTGCAGGTTACGTAATGTGATAGGCGGGCGAAAGGTTGCCCGTGAGATACTTTTGAAAAAGGAGATTAGAATGGCAATTCCACAGTTGACTCCCGAAGAGCGCGCACAAGCATTAGAAAAGGCTAAGCAGGCCCGCGCAAAGCGTGCCGAAGTTCGCGAGCAGCTTAAATCAGGCAAACTCACCCTTGCTCAGGTAATTGATATGCGTGATGATGAAGTTATTGGCCGCATGAAGGTTTCTACCTTAATTGAAACCCTTCCTGGTTATGGCAAAGCAAAGGCAGAAAAAATCATGTCTGAGCTCACCATTGCCGAGAGCCGTCGTTTGCGTGGTTTAGGTAATCGTCAGGTAGCCGACCTTCTGAAACGTTTGGGTTAATTCTGTGCCTTCTTCTAAACTTTTTGTAATTTCAGGGCCATCAGGTGCCGGCAAAGGCACTCTGGTGGCTCGCCTTATGAACGAACAGCCCAACTTATGGCTTTCGGTCTCTGCAACAACGCGAGCTCCTCGCGAAGGAGAAATTCCGGGCGTCTCTTATGTTTTTATGACAAAAGAGCAGTTTGAGCAGGGCATAGCCGAAGATGAGTTTTTGGAATGGGCAAAGTACAACAATAACTATTATGGTACTCCGCTTGTTCCTATTAAAGAGCATCTTGCTGCAGGCTGCCCCGTTATTTTGGAAATTGAAGTTCAAGGCGCATTCCAGGTGCGCAAGCTTTTTCCCGATGCGTGTTTAATTTTTATTGAACCTCCCAGCAGGGAAGAGCTGCGGCGCCGATTGCAAGACCGTGGAACAGAAAGTGAAGAAGTAATTGATGCTCGTATGAAAACAGCAGAAGAAGAGATGAAGCTGCGTTTTGATTACGATATTCGATTGGTAAATGACACCTTGGATGTGGCGGTAAAAGAGCTAAGCGCCATAATTCAAGAGCAATGCAAATGATTTGGGAGTACCAACTATGAGTTTGATTGAACCAAAAGTCGATGAGTTGTTAGAGCGAACAGAAAACGACCGTTTTTTGTTGTGCACCGTGGCAGCAAAGCGTGCGCGTGATATTAACGACATGATGCGTGGTCAGCGTGATCGTGCAGCTGCTCAATCGTTATCGGTGCAGGTAGCAAAAGCTGCAAACAAAAAGCCGCTTTCTTTGGCGTTCGCGGAAATTGCAAACGGCGATGTTTCTTACGACCCCGCTACTATCGATTTGAAAGCAAACTAACATTAGAACAAGAGCTGTTTAAGGAATAGGATGGCTGATTTTCAACGAATCTGTCTGGTCCATTATCACGAAATAGGTCTTAAAGGCAAGAACCGCTCAAGCTTTGAGATGCGCTTGCTGAAAAACATTGAATCGTTGCTGCAGGATTATCCCGTGGTAACGATTCAGCGCATTTCAGGGCGTCATTGCGTTTTTCTTCGTGAAGGAACAGATTTAGAACTACATACCCGTATTGCGCACTTCATTGCAAAAATTCCCGGTGTTGCCCGCGTTTCTTTTGGGTTTAAGTGCCCGCGCAGCATTGAGGATATGACCGCCGCAGGCATTGCTGCCATGAGTGAATCGGGCAATTTTGGAAGCTTCAAAGTTGCCGCTCGACGAAATCACACCGATTTCCCCGTGAACTCCATGGAGATGAACCGTGTGATTGGTGGCGCGTTAAGCGATGCGTTTCCGCAGGTTAAAGTGCAAATGGTAGACCCCGATTTAACGGTAGGGGTAGAAGTTGTACAAGCGTCATCGTATGTGTATGCCCACAGTATTCGCGGCGTTGGGGGGCTTCCGGTGGGAAGTTCGGGGCGCGTGGTGTGCCTGCTTTCTTCGGGTATTGATTCGCCGGTTGCCTTGTGGCGCCTGGCGCGCCGGGGAGCAATTTGTATGGGCATTCATTTTTCAGGGCGCCCGCAAACATCCGACACCAGCGAGTATTTAGTAGATGACATTGCTCATGTGCTGCAAGAAACCGGCTGCATTGCGCGTGTTTACGTGGTGCCTTTCGGTGATTATCAGCGCGAAATTTCATTGAAAGTGCCACCGCGTTTGCGCATTATCATGTATAGGCGGCTTATGTTTAAAATTGCTGAAGAGCTTGCTCATAAGGTTCACGCAGGTGCTTTGGTTACCGGCGAAAGCTTAGGGCAGGTTGCTTCACAAACGTTAGAAAACATTCGTGCAACCGATGCTGCCGTGAATATGCCGGTGTTTCGCCCTCTTATTGGAACCGATAAACTAGAGATTATTTCTGAAGCAGAAAAGCTGGGTACCTTTGAAATTTCCTCGCAAGATGCCCCTGATTGCTGCACGCTTTTTATGCCGCGCAGCCCCGAGACTCATGCAAAAATGGAAGATGTATTAGCGGCTGAAGCGCTTTTGCCGCTTGACCAGTGGATTCCTGAAATAATGGAGTCAATAGAGCGGCATGATTACGGCTTTGCCGGTAAGGAAAAAGGTGAAACGCCTCAGTC
>CAVDDP010000199.1:0-3833 GCA_963607695.1 Hallerella sp. | reverse complement strand
ATGGGCAATGTGGTAGGAAGCGGCATTTCAAGCATTATTTTGGCCATAATTTGTGCGCCCACGCTTTTGGTGTCGCAAGTGTTTGAAGGAAACATTGCGCTGGGGCTTATTGGTATGTATGCGCTGGCGGCCGTATATGTGCTGGTTATGGGCGTGTTTGCCAAGCTGTGGTATTTCGAAGGCGTGCGCGGCATGCAAGACGGCGGCGGCAAGAAAAGCCACAAGCAGTACTCGCAAACCGAGCTTGCGGGCGCCGTTAAAATGCGCAGCCAGTTCAAGGCGTTTCTTTCGCAAGACATTACCAGTCTGATTCGCGTTCCCGCGTTTTTCCAGCAATTCGTGTTTCAAACGCTTATTGAGCCCATTGTGGTTATGGTGCTTGCCTGCGTTACTATTTATATGCGAGATGGCGAAGGGGCTGGCGAATTAGCCGCCCTGATTACAGGCGCGAGCCTTGGCGATAACTCGTTTTTGCCGCTTATCATTGCTACTATGCTGTTGGGGCTTTTAGGAACCTTCCCCTCTTACATGAATACCTTTGCGCTGGGCCGCGACGGGCAAGATTTCTTTTTCCTGCGTGCCATGCCCTTAAACATGAAGCAGTACGTGCAAGCTAAGTTTGTAAGCACCTGGCTTCTTTCCCGCGTGCCGGTGTTTGTAATTTTGCTTATTGCGCTTGTGGTGGTGGGTGTTGGCATTGATATGGCGCTTGTTGCTGTTTTGGTTTTTGCCTTGCCCATGACTGCCATTGATTTGATTCTGTTTTGTAGTGGCAGCAAAAACCCTAATTTAACATGGGAAAACGAAACGGAATTTATCAAGCAATCATCCATGTATCAGCAAGCGTTTATTGCCATTCTTGGCGGTATTGCCGCATATGCCGTGCCCGCCATTATTATGGCAGCTTTGTTCTATATAGGTGCCAGCAGCTACGTATGTGTTCTAACGGTACTGGTGGTGTGCGTTCTGGAATTTGGTTTGGCGTTTGAGCGCACCAATAAAGTTGCTACCCGCAACATGGAACTGGTGCAGCGATAAGTTTTTTATTTGCTCTACCGGCAAACAACAGGGGCAGTGAATTCTTTTCGCTGCCCCTGTTTTTCTGCAAATCTAATGCTAAAGCGCAATGTCTCGCGCTACTACTACTTCATGTTCTTCTGCTACTTCATGTTCTTGCCGTGCTCGTAGGCTGTTACGATGCCGGTGCTCACGGCTGCACGGAAGCCGCGACGCTCCATTTCATTGGTGGCTGTAATAGTCATACCACAGGGAGTAGCCAGCTCATCGCGCAGCTCGCCCGTGTGTTTTTCGCCTTCAAGAGCCAAAGTTGCAGCGCCAATCACGGCCTGCGCGGCATAGCGCACGGCATCTTTGCGCTCAAGGCCAATTTGAACCCCGCCATCGGCAAGCGACTCAATGTAGATGTAGGTCATTGCCGGCGAGCAACTAAACACCGGAGTTGCCGATGCCACAATGCTTTCCTTCACGAACTCCACCAGGCCAGCAGGCGCAAACGCATCAAGCATCGTTTGCTCATCGTTTTTGGTAAGTTTACCATTCGAGCACATAAGGATAATGCCCTGCCCCACTCTTATGGGCATGTTAGGCATGCAGGTGCACACGGGAAGCTCAAGCCCGTGCTTTGCCAGCAGCTCGTCGTACTGCGCAAGCGTCCAGCCAGCGGCAATTGATGCCACAACCTGATGATGCCCCTTGGCAACCTCATTGGCAAAAGTAGGAGCAAGATCTTCCAGCACAGAAGCCACAATCTGCGGCTTAACTCCCAGCACAACCACGTCGCACGCTTCGGCCAGCTCACGATTGCTGCCCGCAACAGTGCACCCGGGATGCGCAGCCGCAAACGCTTCGGCCTTCGCGGTAGTGGGATTGAACACCACCACGTTTTCGGCGCCAATGCCCTTGCACGCAACACTGGCAACAGCGCCACCCATGTTTCCAATTCCAACAAACCCAAACTTAGTCATACTCATGCCTTTCTAACCTGCCAAAAGCACAGCTCAGCTTTTACGTGCCGCATGCAGCTATTACGCGCCATTACACGGAGCATTTCGTGCTGCCGCACACAGCGTTTCGCGCTGCCACACGGAACATCTAAGCTCGCCCGTATTGTCGCACGTACGCCGCTGGATTTCAAAAGATTTAAGGGAATATTTCACGAACCAGCTATCACTTTCACCATATGCTAGAAATTTTCATCATTAGCCAGAAAATCAACGATATTTAGGTGCTTGATACCGCCTCTGAATTGAAGAAGTCTGTCCATAGTTAGTAAGTATTTTGGATAGTTATCCCGTAACTTTTCCAAAGGGGCATATTCGCGATCCTCGGTTGAACGTTCAGCTATAGTCATCGCAACCTGCACATATGAATACTCCTCAAATGATTTTCGCAATACAAAGTCACACTCAAGTTTGCCAATTCTACCTACGCTAACGGAATAGCCATTCGCACGCGCGGCATGATAAACAACGTTTTCTAAAGCAGGACCATAGTTAATTCTGTTGTCAGTATTTCTTGCAAAGTAAAATCCAAGATCTGCCAAGTAGTATTTTTCTTCGCGCTTAAGCGATGAGCGCGACTTCATATCAAAACGTTGACAGCGGTAAAGAATTTTCGCGTCAATGAGTATCTGGATATAGCGGTTAAGAGTCTCACGCTTTATGGGAATATGTTCAACGTTGTTGAAGTAATCAAGCAAATTCGTGACACTTGTGGTAGCACCAAAATTATTGATTAAGTAATCGCGAACAGCATTAAACACGCTCACGTGGCGAACTTTCACCCGACGCTTAATATCTTTTTGGAATATCTCCTCGATTACGCCCATAATGTAAGCTCTTTTTTGATTGTCATCATCGTAAATAAGACAACCAGGAAACCCGCCAACAGTAATATAGCGACTAAACTCAACGTCAAGATTAGTATCAACGTTTCGCCCAAACATTTTTTTCATGCCTAGATATTCATCAAAATCAAGCGTAAATATTTCAAATTCAAGATAACGCCCGGTAAGTTTTGTAACAAGCTCTCCTGAAAGTAGGTATGCATTAGAGCCAGTAAGAAAAATGGACCAACCACCTTCTGTACGGTAGCCGTTAATAAGAGGTTCAAAACCGTCAACGTTTTGCACTTCGTCAATGAAGAGGTATTTTGTTTCGGTAGCGATTGCATCTTTAGCCAATGCATCAATAAGGCACTCAAGTTGATCAGGCGTTGTAACTTTGCGGTTTTTACGTTTATCAAGGTCAAGATAAACAATGTTGCATGCTGGTACCCCGTTCTGCTCAAGCTCGTTGGCAATGGATGCCATAATGCAGGATTTGCCACACCTACGCACGCCAGTTATAACTTTAATCATTCCCTCATCATGAAAGAATGGTCTAATCTTTTGCAAATACTTTTCACGTTTGTATAGCTGCATTAAAAACCTCCATAAGTCTTTACAAAAGGTTAAGTTAAAGGGGTTGGTTTTTAGTTTTTTTGTAATTATAACCCCTTTAACTATGGATTCAAATATAACAAAGAATAGACTTTATGATATGCCATGAATAATCGTCTTCAACAGATCACGAACCAGCGCTTGGCCGTAAGAAGAATACGCGCGCCTGGAGTACAAGCGTGTTGGCTGCGGGAGACCCTCGGCTGCTTTCGTTGCACCTAGTATAACGAACTTTTGTTCGATGTCAAGAAGATTTTTTCGAACGCAGTACAAAGAAAGATGGTTGCTAGCTGGGGTAATTCATCAAACACGCAAGGGTGGGATGAGGTAACAGTACTTTTCACGTAGGCTGTTCCAAAATTTTTAACCTTCT
>CAVDDP010000198.1:0-3833 GCA_963607695.1 Hallerella sp. | reverse complement strand
CACGTCTCGCAGTGTCATCTTTTTTGTACTAGCCATTTAGTGCTCACTTTTGGTTGCTTCATAAAGAGAAGGTGTGCCGCTTTGTGCTTGTAAGCGTCCACCATATTCCCAGGCTTTGTTAAACACTGCGTTTTGTGAGCAGCCTGCGATTTTGTCTATTGGGTAGAGTGCCGTGTCAAGCTTTTCTTCAAAATACTCTTTGGCTCTTCCCTCTTTATCGTCAAGGCGGTCTTCCCCTAGTACACGTAAGCTTTCTGCTATAGCGGGCAAAAACATTGATGAGAGCGCTAGGTTTGCAAATGCTGCTTTTACTCCACGGCTTTGAATTTTAACCATATGCTCAAGAGCGTCGCTTAGCATTGACTCAACACGCCTCTCTATTGCTGTTTGTGCGTGTGTTGGTGCTAGTGCGCTAGTACAAAGAGTGCGAACTGCTAACGATATATTGCCATTACAATAAGCATCGGCATACTGTTTAATTTCGGCAATTTCATTTTCTTCGAAGCGAATATGAGTAAGTTGTTTTGCCATAAAATACCTCCTGAAATTGTAGTACAAACACGGATTTTTAATAAAAACTGTCATCGTGTGTACTACATGTACAAAGGAAATATGTAGTACAAAGGCTACTTTCAGAATTACTACTTATGGCAGTTACGAAAAAGGATGAAAACAACGCTTTCACCTGCGTTTTTGGCACGCCAAAAATCGGGGGATGTGGGAGTTTGCCAGCAAACTCTTATCCTGTCGAAGAAGGCGTTGTGCCTGTATACAAATTTTATCTTCAAGAGCGGGGGTCGTAAAGCAGGTGAGAGGAAATTTCCGAAAAAGACCGAAGAGCAGAAGCGAGGGTTTAAGGCCGCCGATGCGTATCCAAACAAAACGCTAATCGGCGGCCGTCCGGTGCAGCTGCAAAAAGAAAGACGTGCCAAGAGCGAGGGTCTAGGTGAAGCGCGGTGCTCTCAACAAGCACTAAGCGCTTCGCCTTCTTCTTGAGAGGAGAAAGCTTCCTTTAAAGATGCGGCTTCCCTACCCCGCCAACCCCTCAGAGGGGTTGGCGGGGAATGTTAGTTTTTCATTTTAGGTGGGGTGCTTCAATCATGGTTCCGCCAGCGCGAAATCCGCATTCATTGGGAACGGTATCTAAGCGTTCCCAATGAATGCTGCGCCTGCGGAAGTGCTGTCTAGATGACTAACATAGAAAACGGCCGCATACGCATCATGGATACGAGTTTGCTAAGGGTAACCACGCTGCAACTGGACTTTCTGCTAAAGAGCATGAAATGGTTGCTCGTGTTTTAAATATATGGGAGAATAAAGACGGCAAATAGTCGTATAGTCTGGAGATTACGCCTTGATAGAGGAGAGCCGGTTCAAATCCGGGAATTTTGCCAGTTTAGCCACTCTTTTTAGGGTGGCTTTTTTATGCCCGAAAGAAGGTGTGCGAGCAGCACCTAGTGCGCTAGAACCAGCGCGTGTGTTGCTCTATGGCGAAAATATTGGTTTCAACTTCGGCAACATAGAAGTAATCGAATACAAGGCAGGTGGTTTTCATGGACGGTAGAGGTGCGTTTAGCTTATCTGGCTCAATGAAATCGTACCGCACAAAGAAACGAAGCGATGTAATATCTGGAACACTTCGCGAAGCAATAGGCGCACTTGGAAGCCCTGCAACAATTGAACAGGCAATGGAACGCGCAAACGAAGATTTGATAAAGACTAAGTCTTCCGCATTTGAAGAAAATTGCTACAACGTTGTTGTTGCATATGAGTTGCAACGTAGAGGTTATAATGTAAAAGCGCGAGGGCATGATGAAAAATTAAACTTGGGCGAAATGATTTATCCCAATGGTAAAGATTCAGGGTATTTTGTGAGCAGATGGACGGGTGCGTTTAAGGGCGCACATTTTGAGCATGTTGGTGACAACAACACGTCTAAGGCAATTGCCAATCTAACAAGTAAAATTAAATCATATGGTCATGGGGCTAGAGGTGCTGTTCAATTCGATTATGCACATTTCGATTGGGGGCATGTTCTAAATTTTGAGAACAAAAATGGAAAAGTAGTTTTTATAGACGCACAAATAGGCAAAAAACTTACGGCAAAGGAAGTTATAAAAGGGGTTAACCCTAATACTGTGAATGTCGTTAGAACTGACAATTTAAGATTATCGGACAAGGCAAGAAAATCGGTAAAAAAGAGGTAAGCCATGCTAAATATCAATGAAGCATTAGCTATTGCAAATAACCATTGCGATGGTGGCGAAGTTATTAACTATTGTGAGGAATTTCCTAATTTCTTTTTGTTTTCAAAGAAGGAAGTTGACAAAAGCCGTTCTTTGGGAGGTTTGCATATTTTTGTCACAAAGGAAGATGGTAGGGTGTTTTACAGTGTTCCTGAAATCCTTAAAGTGCTAGGAGAAAATATTTTTGATAATGAGAAGCTAAAAGAGGGTTTTCTTGAGGAATATATAAAAGCAGACTGAGGAGGGTATGACCCTCCTCATGCCCGACTATTTCGCTTTCTTCTTTTCCTTTTGAGACAACGCAGAACCAGCAACAGATTTGGATGCTTTACTGGTTCGTTCATCTTTCAAGATTTTTGAAGCAGTCTTGGCGACTTTTTCGGACGTCTGCTTTTTGTTTGCCATAAATTCACCTCCTTCCGTAACGGTTATAAACATTATCGCAAATTGTTTATTTATATGTCTTTACGTTGGAAGCGTTAAATAGCAATTGTAAAACATGAAAACCAAGGTAAACCGCCATCCTAATGGGTGGCTTTTTTATGCCCGAAAGAAGGTGCGAGATGTTAACGAAACCGCCAAACGTTGAAAACGATGCGTTTAAAAGTGCGAAGTGGGATGAACTTACAGCAAGGCGCGCATTTACACAATCTGACGCACCTGCACTTGCCAGTTTGCACAAAGAAATTTCCGCTTTTTTGTATATGCTGAAATCACAAGTACATTTTGCGTTTCTATTTCGCAAAATAAGGCTCTGATTCATTCAGAGCCTTATTTTCTGGACAGGAATTATGCGTCTACCAGGCATTTTTTATTATCAAGCGTTAACAAGCGAACCTTCGACAAATTCTTTAAATCCTGGGAGGCTAAATTTTAAATTGGCATAAACATCTTGCTCAATTACCCCTTGTTCGAGCAACCGTTGTTTGTATTTGCTCACATAATTTGGTTTTTTATGCATGTCAGCTGCAATTGCTTTAGCATTGTTGTTACCACGAGCCATCGAATAGCAAAACGCTCTGTCTCCATTAGACAAACTTGCCCACGTGGGAATAAGCACTTGTCTTTGTAAGTCGCTTTGGGCCAGGAGAATGCCGCACTTGGCATCATCGATGTCTATCTGGCTCTTCTCTTTACTGGTATCCCACGATCTAAAACCCACTAGCTGCATCATGTATGGAAAGCCGCCAATTGCGTAAACGCATTCTTTTAGCGCATTGTCAGATATAGACTTACCACCACTTTCGATAGTTTGCTGAAATGCATCAGTAATATCGGCGTCATCAATTCTACCGAGAGATACTAACGTTGCACGTCTTAAAAAAGACACAGCATCGCTGCTTACGAGTTGCGAAGCTTGGTGCGGGAGACCTGCCATTATTAAGGCAACACGCTTGCCTTCTCTGACAAAATGTTGGAATACAGAGGCAAGTTGTTCCATTTCTTCAATTCCTGCGCGAACCTCATCTACAAGGATACAAAGGCCTATGCCCGTTTCTGCAAGCTTATCAATAATGCCTGTCATGTACATGCGCCAATTGGCTTGTGTGGCATTTGCCGGTTCCCATTCAACTCCAAATAACTGGC
>CAVDDP010000197.1:0-3853 GCA_963607695.1 Hallerella sp. | reverse complement strand
GCCGAGGCGCTTTCCAGGCTTTCCCCTGCATTGCGCGAAATAATTCGCGTACGCATGGCAAATCCCGACGCATCGCTTAAAACATTGGGAGAAATGGTAAACCCGCCGCTTTCTAAGTCGGCGGTGGCGCATCGGGTGCAACGAATTCTAGATTTTGCCCGTGATTTGAAACGCTCACAGGTTTAACGCTTGCGCGCTTGAGCTTTCGTGGTAACGTTGACAAGGTAAGTAAAAAGAAGGAAGAGGCGCACTTTAAAAAGTAGCTTTTTCTTCTTCACCTTGTTTTTTATTACTTATTAGAAGGTAGTAAATCGTTTGAAATCCTTATGAAAGGGGAAGAATATGGCAACTAAGGTTGGCATCAACGGTTTTGGTCGTATTGGCCGCTTGGCGTTTCGCGCTATGTTTAATGATCCAGAGCTTGAAGTGGTTGCGGTTAACGACTTGGGCAACAAAGAGCAACTGGCGCATCTTTTGAAGTACGATTCAATTCACGGGCGTGTTTACCAATCCGTTGAAGCTACCGAAGATGGCTTTTGCGTTGATGGCGTTAACGTAAAGGTTCTTTCTGAGCGCGACCCTGCTAATTTGCCTTGGGGCGAACTGGGTGTTCAAATTGTTGTTGAGTCTACGGGCTTTTTTACCGATGGCACCAAAGCAGCAGCGCATATTCAAGCAGGAGCCAAGAAAGTTATCATTTCTGCCCCTGGTAAAAATGTTGATGCAACCATTGTTATGGGCGTTAACGACAAAGAATACAACCCAGAAACCATGCATATTGTATCTAACGCCTCTTGCACCACGAACTGCTTAGCTCCTGTTGCAAAAGTGCTGGTAGACAAGTTTGGCATTAAGCGCGGTATGATGAACACCGTTCATGCCTATACCAACGACCAAAGAATTCTGGACGTTTCTCACAAGGATTATCGTCGCGCCCGCGCCGCAGCTCAATCCATTATTCCTACTACAACAGGTGCTGCAAAAGCGGTTGCTCTTGTTATTCCTGAATTGGCTGGCAAGCTTGATGGCTTTGCAACGCGCGTTCCTGTTCCCGATGGCTCTATGGTAGATTTAACCTGCCAGCTTGAGCGCTCGGTTACTAAAGAGGAAATTAATGCTGCTATGAAAGAAGCTGCTGAAGGCGCTATGCATGGCGTTTTGGATTACACCGAAGATCCCATTGTTTCTGTAGACATTATCGATAACGCAAATTCTTCCATTTTTGATGCTGGTTTAACCATGGTCTTAGGTGGAGAAGGCGATATGGTGAAAGTTGTTTCTTGGTATGACAACGAATGGGGCTATTCCAACCGCGTTGCCGATTTAGCAAAGATTATGCTTTAAATTTGAACTTAATGCGCCGCCTTACGGGGCGGCGTATTTATTTATATCCGGAGGGTTTATATGTCTGAAATTCAAACAATTGAGTCGCTTTCGCCGCAGGGTAAACGCGTGCTGGTACGCGTTGATTTCAATGTTCCGCTTAAAAACGGTGTGGTAAGCGATGACACGCGTATTAAAGCAGCTCTTCCTACTATTACGTACTTGGTAGAGCGCGGCGCAAAAGTAATTTTGATGTCTCATTTGGGGCGCCCTAAAGGTGAAGGCTACGAAGAAGAATTCTCGCTTGCTCCTGTTGCAAAGCGCCTGTCGCAGCTTATTGATGCGCCGGTGGAGTTTGCTGCAGATACGGTTGGTAGCACCGCGAAAGAAAAAATTGCAGCTATGAGCGATGGCGGCATTGTTTTGCTTGAGAACTTGCGTTTTGACAAGCGTGAAAAGAAAAATGACGAAGCGTTCTGTAAAGAGCTTGCAAGCCTGGCAGATGTATACGTTAACGACGCTTTTGGCACGGCACACCGCGCTCATGCCTCTACCGCTGGCGTTGCGGCACTTCTTCCTGCTTATGCGGGCTTTTTGCTCAGTAAAGAAGTAGAAACCTTGGGTGGTATGCTTGAGCAGCCGCGTCGCCCCTTTGTTGCTATTTTGGGCGGCTCAAAAGTGTCGGATAAGATCAAGGTGATTGATGCTTTAATTGATACCTGCGATATCCTTATTATTGGCGGTGGTATGTGCTTTACCTTCCTTCTTGCACAAGGAAAAGCGGTAGGAACCTCGCTTAAAGAAGAAGACTGGGTTGCCCGCGCGGGTGAAATGTTGCAAAAAGCCCAGGATAAAGGCGTATCACTTCTTTTACCAAGCGATGTAGTGGTAGCAGATGCTTTTGCAGAAGACGCTCACACCAAAGTTGTTTCTGCCGATGAAATCCCCAGTGACATGATGGGCCTGGATATTGGACCTGAAACAGCAAAATGCTACGCAAACGCCATTGCTCAAGCGCAAACAGTGTTCTGGAATGGGCCTATGGGTGTGTTTGAGATGAAAGCATTTGAGGAAGGCACAAAACAAGTTGCGCTTGCGGTGGCAGCAAACAAAGAAGCCGATACCATCATTGGCGGCGGCGATAGCGTGGCAGCGGTGAACAAGTTTGATTTATCTTCGCAAATGACCTTTATTTCCACGGGCGGCGGCGCTTCCATGGAATTAGTACAAGGCGAAAAGTTGCCCGGTGTAGAAGCGCTTCGTAAATAAACGTATCCGTTGCAGTGAACAGGAGTAACATGAAACGTAAACCAATGATGGCGGGCAATTGGAAAATGAACAATACCATTTCCGATGCCGTTGTGTTAACGCAGCAAATTTGCAATCGCTTTGAAAAAGAGTGGGGGATGAGCGTAGATGTTGTTTTGTGCACGCCGTTTCTCGATATTAAGCCTGCCTGGACCGTTATTGATTTTGAACATCTTCCCCTGGCAGTTGGTGCCCAAAATTGTTATTGGGAAGAAGCAGGCGCGTATACCGGGGAAATCTCCGTTGCTATGCTCAAAGAGGCAGGGTGTGCCTATTGTATTGTGGGTCACTCAGAGCGTCGCACGCTTTTTCATGAGACTAACGAGGAAGTAAACAAAAAAGCAAAAGCGCTTCTTGCAAGCAATTTGACTCCTATCATTTGCGTGGGGGAGTCGCTTGCGGTTCGCGATGAAGGCTCTACACTTTCCTATGTTTGTGCTCAGGTGAAAGCCGCTTTTGCGGGTATTGATGCCACACAAGCTGCCCATTGTGTTGTAGCCTATGAGCCCATTTGGGCTATTGGCACGGGGCGCACTGCAACCCCTGATCAGGCACAAGAAGTATGTGCTGCCATTCGCGCGCAGCTTGAGCAGCTTTATGGAGTTGAAATTGCTCAGGAAATGCGTATTTTGTACGGTGGTTCTATGAACGAAGGCAACGTGGAAGGGCTTCTTGCAAAAGAAGACATTGACGGTGGCTTAATTGGCGGCGCTTCTTTGAAAGCAGAAAGCTTTACCGCTCTTATTAAAGCGTGTTTATAAAAAAATTGGTATGGTTCGTTGGCTCTGAGCGTAAGAAAGGTGCGCTCAGAGCATTTGTGTTTACGGGTAGAAAAGGCATAGTTATGACCACAAAAAATGAGTCTCCTTGTGCTCTTATTATTATGGATGGCTTTGGGCTTGCGTCAGCGGGCAAAGAAAATGCAATTGCTCTTGCCGCTACGCCGGTGCTCGATTCTATTTTTCAAACCTGCCCTCATACGCAACTTTTGGCTTCAGGGGAAGCCGTGGGGCTTCCTGCAGGGCAAATGGGCAACTCCGAAGTGGGGCACTTAAATATTGGTGCGGGGCGTATTGTGTATCAAGAGCTTACGCGCATTAATCGGGCATGCCAAACAGGAGATATAAAAAACAACCTTGTTCTAAAAGATGCGTTTGAACAAGCCATCCAGCGCCACGGTGTTGTTCATTTTATGGGGCTTCTTTCCGATGGCGGCGTTCAT
>CAVDDP010000196.1:0-3910 GCA_963607695.1 Hallerella sp. | reverse complement strand
CGGTATAAGAAGCGCTTCTTCGAAATCAAAAGTTAGCTTGCGCATAACGTGCAATCTAACGTGAAATCGCGGGTTTCCGTAATTGCCGCGTTTACGTGCAATCGCAGGCTTTCTACAAAGCCGCGTTTACGTGCAATCGCAGGCTTTCGCGTTTGCCGCGTTTTCAGGCGCGGGCTTTCGCGTTTGCCGCGTTTACGGGCGTGGGCTTCCGCGTTTGTCGCGTTTACGGGCGTGGGCTTCCGCAATTCTTGCAGAAGTTTCCTTCGTTTTCGGTGCCGCAGTTGCATGTCCAGCTTTGCTGCGCGGGGGCTTCCGGCTTAGCGCTGCCGCAGTTCGGGCAAAACTTGCCGGTGCTCACGGCGCCACAGCTGCACGTCCACTCTTCGGGTTTGGCACTTCCGCAGTTTGAGCAGAACTTGCCGGTGTTCTTAGTGCCACAGCCACACAACCAGCCAGCTGCTGCAGCTGCTGCCGCTGCCTGTTGCTGGGCAATTTGGTCTTGCATTGCCTGGGTTTGATTTTGGCCCTGGCCTTGCGCTTGCGCTTGTTGCTGCATGCTGTTCATAGCGGCAGCGCCGGCGCCAAAGCCACCATCGGCAGCAACGGGGTAGGCGTTTGCCTGGGGTTGTGCGGGTTGCCCGCCAAAAGCATTGGCAGCACCGGCGCCCATGCCGCTTGCCATGCCCATACCCATGAACCCGGTCATGGCACCGGCGGTATTGGCGGCGGCGGTGTTCATGGCAGAGCCCGTTTGCACCGCCATGTAGCTGTTCGTGGTACCTGCGCGATTCAAAGCCGATGCCGTTTGCATGTTCTTAATAAGCGCTTCGTCTTCTTCTGAAGCAGTAATGGAATTCACGCCAAACGACACAATGGTAATGCCACGCAAATTAGCCCACTTAGGAGAAAGCACTTCGTTTAACGCATCTGCAACTTCAACCGTGTGGCCCGGAACCGCGCTGTAGCGAATTCCCATTTCAGAAATGCGTGCAAAAGCGGGTTGCAGAGCGCCTAACAGTTCAGATTCCAGTTGGCTATCAATTTCTGAGCGCTTATAGGTGTCTTCCACATTGCCACAAACGTTTTTGTAAAACAGAATGGGGTCTACAATCTTGTAGGAATACTCGCCGTTGCAGCGAACAGAAATATCCAGGTCAAAGCCCGCATTCTGGTCTACCACGCGGAAGGGCACAGGGCTTGCAGTGCCGTATTTGTTGCCAATAATCTCTTTGGTATTGAAGTAGTAAATGCGCTGGTCTTTGCCGGTGTCGCCACCAAAGGTGAAGCGCTTTGCCATGTTCTCAAACGTGGCCTTTACGCTCTCTTGCAAATCGCCGTAAAGAATGCTGGGCTCTTTGTCGGTTTCGTACACAAACTCGCCGGGCTTTGCGCAAATGTCAACAATGGCGCCGTCTTCAACAATAATGGCACATTGACCTTCATTTACGGCAATAATGGAACCATTCGTAATAACGTTGGATTCGCCTTTTGTGTTTGAGCTGCGCCCTTTATCGGAAGTCTTTTTTTGACCCTTGGCAACCAAAACATCGGCATCTAATGAATCGCAATAAAAATACTCACGCCATTGGTCGGCCAAAACACCGCCCAAAGCGCCAACGCCTGCTTGTAAAAGACCCATAAGAGACTCCTTTCGTTAGAAATTAGCTTTCGTGCTTCTATTGTATGTTATGGGGAAGGGTTCGCCTTCCCTTGTTACCCTGTTGTTGCACCGCTGCTGCGCGCCGTTGCTTGCGCCATGCCGCCAGCACCCGCACGCGCAAACGCTGCGGCTCCTAAAATCTTCCGCCGCTGCTTCCGCCAAAGCCGCCCGAGTCAATGGATGACCCACCGCCGCTTTCTTCCCGTTCAATTTTTACCACGCTGCGGGTGGTGGTAAGGTACGTATCGCGTTCTTTCGTAAGAACAAAGGATGACCTGTCCAAATAATCGCTTGCTTCGTTCTTTAAACGGGCCGTTTTCATCTGGCGCGCCCACATAAAGCACAAGCCGCCGGCAATCAAAAGCGGAATAAGAATGGTAGCAGCCACTTTCAGCGTGAACTCACCGCTGGCAAGGTCGGGGTCATTATCGGTATCCCAGGGCTGGCCTTGCTCCTGATAAAACGCCAGCGTATCGCTTACTTTGTCAAGGTATGCCTGGCAGCCATCTACCCAATCATTGTCGCTGAGCTCGCTGGTAACGGCGTCTTCAATTTGCCCAATACGATAATCGGTAAAAATGGTAACGCCGCCTGTTTGCCCTTGCCCGTGCGTAATGGTTACGTAATAGCGCGAGTCAACAGCAATCAAAAACATAATGCCATCTCTTTCGGTGCCGCTGCCCAGGTCGTACGTGTTCCAGTACTGCTTTGCGTATTCCCGCACTTCCTGGGTGCTGTAAATGTTATTGCCATCAACAATGGTCAAATACACGTTGCACCCGTAAGTGCTTGAAAGCTGTGCGGCCTGGCTTTCCATTTTCTGCAAGTCGCTGCTGGAAAGAAGCTGGTAGTGGTCGCGCACATAAGTGGTGGAAATCTCGTTCATGCCGCTTGCCAGCGCGGGCGTTACCGCAGTAAACACGCTGGTGCACAGAATAAGAAGCAAGGCGAACAGGCTGCATAGAACTTTTGTGACGGTGCGCCTGAAGGCTTCCTGCCCGGCGGCTTCCCCTTGTTTTGAAACGCTCATAACTTTTGTGGTATTCATGGCATCTCCTTTCTACAGCAGCATAAAAGCCGCAGCGCCTACTGCTACTGCCGCAGGAATAAAGATCCGCAGAAACCAACTTACCACCTTGCCCTTGTCAATGGGAAGGTCGCCAATAAGCTTTCCCGTTTGCCCGTTCATGGCAAACAGAAAGTCTTCGTTGTTCCATTTGGTGTGAAGCATCCACACGGGAAGAAGCGCATACGACACCTCGTTGATGTTGGCACTTACCTGGCATCCCGTTGGCTCTACCAGGCCGTATCCCATTACCGTGGACTGCAGCGTTTGGTCGGCCGAGGTTTCTATGCGGGTTATCGCGCGCGGCTTGCACGAGGCAACGTCCATGTCAAAGCGGTCAGTTAAATAGCCGGGCAAGTACGCTATAGAAAACGGCTTCATTTCGCTGTAGTCAAACGGCTCAATGGAATCCATGTGCGCGTCGGGCATTTTTTGCGAGCCATCAACGGGAATACGAATGAAATCCATGGTGCCTTCGCGCTCAATATCGTAAAAATCGGTTTCGGTAATTTCGTAGTCGCCTTCGGTCCAGGTGCGCACGTTTTGCGCTTTGTACGTTCCGTGGGCATAGGTGTGAGCCGAGTACAGCCAAAACGGCACGTAAACGCCCTGAATCTCCTGGATATGATTATTTTCGGCGAAGGCGTTGGGCAGGAATTTTTTGCCGTTGTAATACTCTTTAAGCGCCGCAATTGCTTGGTCTTTGTTTAGCTTGAAGGGAATCACGTAATCGGGCTTTAAGGTGTTTGCCATGGTTCCGGGAATTACCGTGTTGTTGCCGCAATAGGGGCATTGGGTAACAGCGGTTGTTTGGTCGTGAATGAGCTCTGCCCCGCACGAGCTGCACACGGAAGATTTGAGCGTTTCGCTTTCGGCATCATCCCAGCTTGCACGCTTAAGATACGCTTGAATGGGGTCTAAATCCTGCTGCGCGGCTTGTGCTGCTTGCGCTGCCCCCGTGGCAACAACGGTGTCGTTTGCGGCGCTGTGGTCTTTGGGGCTTTCGGCGGCTGCGGCGCTTGCAGCTTCGCCCGCCCCAGCTGCGCCGGCTGCGGCTGGGGAAGTGGCTGCCCCGGCGGCCGCATCTGCAGCTGCTGCACTTGCGGCGGCCGCATCTGCTTTTCCTTCCGCCTTTTCTTGTTTGGCGGCGTAAAACTGTTCTACCTGTTCAACGGTAAACGTAG
>CAVDDP010000195.1:0-3940 GCA_963607695.1 Hallerella sp. | reverse complement strand
TGTTTCGTAATTATTCTGTACCATTTCTAAGACAAGCAAGGTAGTCATTATAAGCAAATGTTCTATTTCTATTGGTATTTGCTGTTTGAGCGAGTATACCCAAATTCACAAGGCGCGAAATCGCGGCAGAAGCGGTGTTGAAAGACACGCCTAAAGCATTAGCTGTTTTGCCAATTTCAATAATGGGGTTTGTTTCTATGTACTCAAACACAAGCAGAACGTTTTTTGCAGAGCGCCCTGCTTTTGAGATCTTCTCAACATTGCTCTTATGCAGACTTGCTAACTTATTAATAGTATCAATGGCATCCTGTGCAGATTCTAGAAACGCTTGAAGAAAAAACGTTACCCATTGCTCATAGTTTCCTTTTTTTCGCACTTCCGTCATGCGGTCATAGTATTCCACACGGTTTTTCTTTAGAAAATACGAGATGTAGAGTGCCGGCGTAGTTAACATTTTCTTTTCCAGTAAAAAAAGCGTTATAAGAAGGCGCCCAACACGCCCATTGCCATCTAAAAATGGGTGTATCGTTTCAAATTGATAATGAATAAGTGCCGCACGAGCCAGATTATTCAAATTATCAAGTTCCTCGCAGTTGTTTATATATTTTTCCAGGTCAGACATTGCCTGCTCCATATCTTCTGGACACGGAGGAATATACCTTGCGTTACTTAGCGTGCTGCCTTCCCCGCCAATCCAATTTTGAGAATGCCGAAATTCCCCGGGAGTTTTTTCTTGACCTCTTACTCCTTGCATCAAAACTGCATGCGTTTCCTTGATAAGGCGATTACACAAAGGAAGTTCTTTTAGCCTTGCTATGGCGTATTCCGTAGCTTTAACATAATTCACAACATCGGCAACATCTCTATTTGTGTTGGCGTCAATACCTGGATCAAAAATATCTTCCAGCGTTGCCTGGGTCCCTTCTATCTGGGAAGACAGAAGAGCTTCTTTTCGAACATACATAGAAACGAATAACCCTATATTGGGAATGTGGCAAGAAATATTTTCCAAAACCGCCAGTTTAGAATTTGCTTTAACAAGAAGATCAAGCATCTCATCTGTTATTTCTAAGCTTGGATGCAAAGGCAACGGAGCAGGGGCAAACGATTGATATGCCATTTCACCCGACAGGTTTGTTTTAAAACAGCCTGCGCGATTACTTGCGAAAGTTTGCTCTGGCATGATGAACCCTCCTCTTTCCGAACTTGAAATAGCTATTCTATTTTAGCTTACTTATTTCATATTTAACTGTGAAGTTGAAATAATGTGAGAAATTTTTTGCTTTTATTTCAAGTTTTTGGCTAGATTGAAATAAAACTAAAATAATTGAATCATTTATTTCAACTTCACGTGAGGATTATAAAGCGACAAGTTATTCATTTGACTTTAGGCTGGATACCATATCTATGCGGTTGAGCTTTTTGCGCATAAGAAGCATTACGATGGTAGAGAAAAGAAGCGTAAGCGCAAAAGCTATCACAAAACTTACCGCGTGAATGCTTCGCCCAAACATCACCTGGTCAACTTCTGCTGTTGAAACCACAAAGCCTTCCATACCTATACCCAACACCAAGCCAAGTGCGGCTCCCAACAGGCTTAACAGGAAAATCTCTCTAAAGATATAGGAATAAACTTCGCCACGCCTGAAGCCAAGCACTTTAAGCGTTGCTATTTCTCGGGCGCGCTCGGCAATGTTAATGTTCGTTAAGTTGTAAAGCACAATAAACGCTAGCGCTGCCGCAGAAACAACCAGCACCCACACAATTAAGTCAATACTTTTAAGCATGGTTCTGTACGTGGAAATTACCTCATCCACATATCCAAAGGTTTCTACGCATTCGCATGCGGAAATTTTGCTGGAAAGAGATGCTTGCACATTCGCGTCATCCACCGTGGTTATAAAGGCATTTTCAAACGAAATGTCTTTGGTGAAGGCTTGCTCGTAATACGCATGGCTGCAGTACAAAATATTGCCAATGTAGTTTTCCACCACGCCTGCAATTTGCACGGTATAGTTGGCGTTAAGCATGTTGCCCATTTCGTCTTGCTCGTAAAGCGTAAGGTAGTTGCCCTGTTCAAGGTCCAGCTTATTTGCTAGTTTTTCGCTAATAAAAACACCGTTTGTTTCAAGCGAATAAGCTTTTCCGCTGGTGCGCGAACGAATTTGATACATGCTTTCAAACTCATGTGCATCTTGCGCCACATCAATAGTTACGGAATACGTTTTGCCATCTTCGTTTTCGTTCACAACGGAATAATTTTGCGTGCCATACCAGGTGTAAGCTCCTACTTCATCTTTGTTGGCTAGCAGCGTGTCAAGTTGAGCACGCTCTTCGCTTGTAGCATTTGTATCTACGCTAAGCGTGGCATTGTAGTTTTGAATGTCGCCGTATTGGATGTCCAAAATGTCGTTGATGGCATCGCGAAGCCCCAAGCCCGTAAGCAAAAGTGCAGTGCAGCCCGCAATACCAATGACTGTCATCAAAAGGCGCGATTTATACAAAAAGATGTTTCTGCACGTTACTTTTTTCGTAAAACTCAAAGCGCCCCACACGAGCTTAATGCGCTCCAAAAAGATACGCTTGCCAGGCTTTGGCGCCTTCGGGCGCATAAGCGACGCGGGAACTTCGCGCAAACTTGCCATAAGCGCACATATAGTAGCAAAAAGCGTAATACCAATTCCCATTGCGGCAGAAACGCAAGCAAAGTAAGCATTTATAGGGAAAGGCCCCGGTTCAACTATGTACATAATGGCGTAGGCGTTTTGAATAACCGCAGGTAAAAGCTTTGAAAGCGCAATAATTCCCAGCGCGCTTCCCAAACCTGCCGCAAGCAAAACATACAAGATGTACTTGGAACAAATTTTGAACTTGGAGTAACCTAGCGCTTTATAGGTACCAATTAGCACGCGGTCTTCTTCCACCAGGCGTGTCATGGTGGTAAGGGCAACCAATGCTGCTACCAGGAAAAATATTAGGGGGAAAACTTTGGCAATGTTGTCTACCCGCTGCCCATCTGATTTAAAACTTTGAGTTCCGTAGTTTTTTGAGCGGTCAAGCGTGTACCATTCGCAGGTTTCCAGGGAGTCTATTTCTTCTTGGGCACTGGTGAGTTCCTGGTAGGCCTCATCTAGCTCTTCGTTTGCCTGCGCTTTGCTTGTCTCGTATTCTTCTAACCCTGCGTAATAGGAAGTTTCCGCCTGTGAAATTTGCGTACGAGCTTGTTCTATTTGGGTGCAAGCTGCGTCAAGCTGGGCTTGTTTTTCGCTGAGCTGGGCGTTGGCGGCTTCTTTTTGAGCGGTGTATGTTGCGGCGCTTTCGTCAAACTGCGCTTTCGCGTTTGCGTAGCTTGCCTGCGCCTGGTTGTATTGCTCTTGCGAAGCAATAAGCGCGTCAAGCTCTGGCGTTGTCATTCCTGCTTTTGCAAGCTCTACGGCTTGTTCATACGTAATGCCCGCTTGTGCCCATGAAGCATTGAGGGTTGCAAGCGCCGCGTCAAGTTGTGCGCGCGTAGCAGAAAGCGCCTGTTCGCTTTCCTGCAATTTGGCTTCTGCCTGGGCAAACTGATCATTGGCAGTAGCGCGCGCTTGGGCAAGTTGAGTTGCACCATCGTTGTATTGCTGTTCGCTTTGCGCAAGCTGCGCCTTCGCGCTGGCAAGGGAAGCAGAAGCGCTCTCAAGTTCACTTTGGGCTGTATCAAGCTGCTCTTGTGCTTCGTTTTTTGCTTCTTCGTATTCTTCCCACTTTTCGTCAAGCTCTTCTTGGTATTCCGCTTGCAACTGAGCGGTGCGCGCAGGAGCTTGTGTTGCGCCTAAGTTATCCACCGCACTTTGCACGTTGGCCACGCAATCAAAATACTCATCGCTCATGCTTAGCAGCTCTTTAGCGCCGCTTACCTGCAGATACACTTCTGTTGTGGGGTATTCCGCATTGAAAGCAC
>CAVDDP010000194.1:0-3953 GCA_963607695.1 Hallerella sp. | reverse complement strand
CAAGCTCCACCGGCGGCTTTGGCGGATTCAATGCTGCCGGTGCTGGTGCCGGTGCTGCTGCCGGTGCCGGTGGCGGTAAAGCCGAAGGCGAAGGTGGCGGCGGCGGTAAACCCGGTGGCGAAGGTGACGCCCCCGGCGCCGCAGGTAAAGGCGGTGGTGAAGCCGCCGGCGGCAAAACGCGATAACTTCTCTTACCTGCTCTTGCGAAAAACATAGAAAACAAACCTCCACTTTTGTACTCAATCGGGTATAATTTTGAACACCAAGGGTTAAACGGTAACGAATGTTTTTTTATGGTTGGGTTTTTTCTGAAATACCTTTACCTTAAAAAAGCATTCACATGAAAATGTAGTACCCTACAAAAGACGTTTTATGAGAAGGCACGCGGTAAAACAAACCTTAAGGAGGTATTCATGCGCACTTCTACTTCATGCAAGTCATTTGCGAAGGTGAAAAAGGCGGCAGTTAGCCTTTTGTGCTCTTTTGCAATGGTTGCAACACTCACCCCGGCTGTAGCTTTGGCAAGTACCGATGGTCCAGCTACAAAAGACAGCGGTCTTACCGCTGGTTGCTCTACACTTACCACAAGTGCAGCTACCAATGAAGTTGTTGACGTTAACGTAACGCTGAATGGCAAGGCTGGCGAACAGGTTCCTGATGGTGCGCAGATTACGGTAGCGCTTACCAACGCAACGGCGGCTAAGGCAACATCCGATGCAACTAATTTTGATTACACCATTAATAAGGAAGCTGGCACTGTACTGGTTTCTTATTACGGGTTAAGCGGCGCCGAAGGCAAAGACATCAAGACCTTTGATGAAAACGGCTCTTTCACCGTTGCAACTATTGAAATTATTTCAAACGCGGTAGGAACCGCATCTGCTTCCGTTAATGCTACGTATCCTAATTCAGTGGTAACCTTAAAGGGAGACACTACTGATTACACCATTACTCAAGGCGCGAGCGCAAGCTATACCGTTACTGAAGCTGAAGCAAGTGTTACCCGCCTGTGGGGTGACACCGCAATGCAAACTTCAGTAGCTATTACTCAAGCAACCTATGATAAAAGCGCTTCTGCTATTATTGCAACCGCAACAAGCTACTACGACGCATTGGCTGCTTCTGCTTATGCAGGTCTTTTGCAATGCCCCATTATGTTGGTGTACTCTGACGACTCCTACAACGATGACGTTTATAAAGAGCTTGAAAGCTTGGGCGTAAAAGATGTTTACGTAGCTGGTGGCGAAGCTGCCGTTAGCGCAGAAATTTATAACAAACTTGCTCAATCATACAACGTTACCCGTGTAGACGGTTCTTCTTTGGAAGGCTATGAAGGCTACGCTATTGACACCGCTCTTGACTTTGCAAATCGTGTTTTAAATCTCACCGATTCTGAAGATGCAATTTTGGTTACCCAGCGCAGCTTTATGGACGCTTTGAGCATGAGCTCTTACGCCTATTCAACGGGTACTCCTATTATCATGATTGATTGGGATTTGACTCTTGGCGCGCGTGCTAAGGCTATTTTGGATGACGTTAATGGCACCATTTATGTTGCTGGTGGTACTGCTGCTGTTCCTGAAGCTTCTGCTGAGGATGTTTACGGAGAGCAAATTGTTCGTTTAGCTGGTGATACTGGTTACGATACTTCTCTTGCAATTGCGGAATACATGCTTAAGAACAATAAAGCAGATGCCTCTAAGGTTCTTGTTGCTGCCGGCACTGCTTCTTTGAACGGCGTTGACGCTTTGGCTGGTTCTGCTCTTGCTGGTTCTGGTAAAGCAGGTGTTATCTTGCTTGCTGGTTGGGATCAGGAAGCGTTTGACTACTACGACGCAATTACCAAGTTCATGGACGCCAATAAGGATCAGGTAACAAATGCTTACATTCTTGGTGGTCCTGCTGCTTTGGTAACTGATTACTACAATTACGTAGCAGATTATCTTAGCTGCGAGCACGAGGGTGACCTTTCGTAGTTCTTGATAAGATACTGACTTGTTGAAAAGGGGCGGTGTTTTGCACCGCCCCTTTTTTGTCAAATAACCCCGGCCTTTCTCTTTGATGGTATTCAGCTCGAAAAGATGCATCCGCTCCACAGGAGTTTGCTTTAAAAGTATGGCAAGAGGGGTATGCTATGGCTGTGCATTACGAACAACGCCTGTTGAAAAGGAAAACACTTATGCCGCAAATGCTTTTACACGATATTATTGGCCCTATTATGGTGGGGCCTTCAAGTTCTCATACCGCAGGTGCTTTGGCCATTAGTGCCATGGCGCGCACGTTGGTGGGGTCGCAGCCAAAGCGCGTTACCTTTAAGCTTTATGGCTCGTTTGCTCACACGTATTCCGGGCACGGTACCGACCGCGCCCTGGTGGCAGGTATGCTGGGACTTTCTACCGATGACCTGCGTATTCGTGACTCTTTTGCGCTGGCAAAAGAAGCTGGTATGCAGGTAGAAATTATGCCGCTTCCTAATGCTGAATATGACCACCCCAATACCGTTGACATTGAAGCTGTAGATGAAGCAGGCAAAACCTATTCCTTCCGCGGTGTTTCTGTGGGCGGAGGTGCTGCAAAGCTCACGCAAATTGATGGCATGCAAGTGGAAATTACGGGCAAAAGTAATTCGCTGGTAGTGCATCAGCACGATGAAAAGGGCATTCTGGCATTCATTACTACCACGCTTTTAACGGCAGACGTAAATATTGCCACCGCAAATTTGTACCGCACCAGCAAGGGCGGCCAGGCGTTTACCATTATTGAAACCGATGAGCCTATTCCCGAAACTTTGACTTCTATCTTGGAAGCGCATCCCGGCATCCATAGCGCAAAGGCTATTGCAGCGGTAGAAGCAGGCGGGAAAAAAACGCTGGCAAATATAAGCAGCAAGCAGCAAGAGCAAGCGCTTGATTTGTTTGAGCAGTACGATTTTAAGTCGGGCGAGGAGCTGCTTTTGTGTTGTGAAAAGCATCATGCAGCCATAAGTGAAGTGTATTTGCAGCGCAATAAATGCCTGTTGGAAAGCGAAGGAGTGGCGGATTCTACCACAGAGTATTTGCAACGAGTGCTGGTAGCCATGCGGGAATCGGCTCATGAACCGCTGGATAACCCGCGCTCTTCTATTGGCGGGTTGTTGGGTGGCGAAGCGCAAAAAGTGCGTGACGCTGCCGTAGCGGGTGTGGGCTTAACCGTGAGCCCTTTTATGGAAAAAGTGGTAAGTTACGCGCTTGCAGTATTGGAAACAAACGCCTCTATGGGGCGCATTGTGGCTGCTCCTACCGCAGGAAGCGCGGGTGTTATTCCTGCCGTTTTGGTTGCCTTGCAGGAAGAGCGCGGCTTTACGGATACGGAAATTGCAAGCGCCTTGGCGAACGCTGCTGCAGTGGGGCACCTTGTTGCGCGCAACGCTACCGTCGCTGGTGCCGAGGGCGGCTGCCAGGCAGAAATTGGCACGGCAAGTGCCATGGCGGCAAGCGCGGTGGTGGAACTTACCGGCGGCACACCGCAGCAATGCTTGGCGGCGGCCAGCAATGCCATGACCGCTCTTATGGGCTTAGTGTGTGACCCGGTGGGTGGCCTGGTGGAAATTCCTTGTCAAAAGCGCAACGCAACAGCGGCGGTAAATGCCCTGATAAGCGCCCAGATTGCGCTAGCGGGCATTACGAATTTGGTGAATTTCGATCAAACGGTTGAAGCAATGTTTCAGGTGGGGCGCAGTTTGCCGTTTGAACTGCGCGAGAGCGGCCTGGGCGGCATTGCCGGCACGCCCAGCGCTTGTGAGTACTGCGAATCGGTTTTGTGCCGGGGGAAGAAGTAGGGCGCGTGACACCCGTGGCGTCGTGATATCGCGGGCATGCGGTACGGCGCCGCCGTGGCGCGATTGTGCGCCACGGCTCTCACAGCGCTGGCGTGCCAGCGCTGTGAGAGCTTCCCCTTATACTATTTCTGCCAGC
>CAVDDP010000193.1:0-3957 GCA_963607695.1 Hallerella sp. | reverse complement strand
CGCGGCAAAAACGCGGCAAAAATAAGGAGCGGTTTCGCGAGAAGGGGTTTCGTTATGACCGATACACCAAGTACGTTTGTATCAAGAAGAGCTTTTGTGGCAGGGGGCATGACCATAGCTTCCTCGCTGTTGCTTCCCCGAATACCGGGAATGCAAGATGCGTTTGCGCTGCCCGGTGCCGCGATTGCATATGCGGATGAAGGCACCGGTACCATCGCGGGCGCTTCAAGCCAAAACGGCGCAGGTCAGGCTAACATTATGGTGGTTGGTCGCACCGAGCTTGGCATTGTTGCCTACGATGTGACCGATCCCGATAACCCGGTGCCCGTTCCCGATTGCACGGTAAAGCTTACGTCGCGTGCAACAAAAGTTACCCTTGAAGGAACTGCCAATAAAGAGGGCAAAATCATCTTTGACCTTACCACGTTGGCGGAAGACAAAAACGCTGAAACGCTGGCGTTTAACGGCCGCATTGAAGTAACGTGCAAGGGGTATCGCGATGTGATTATTCCCCTTACGCGCATTAGGGCGCACGCTGCCGTGATTGCGCCCACGCGCCCGCTTGACGGCAAGCCGTATTTCCGCTCACTTTCTATGAACGAGTGGGATATTCAGTACTCTGAGCAGGTGTTTCTTACTTCCACTGCATCAGACAAAGACCAGCTTATCGAAGCCGAGCTGTACAACCCCACTGCGGGAACCACGCCTAGCGCCAGCCTGGTGTATGTGCAAGGGGGGAAAGAAACCACGCACGGCAGCTTCCGGCTTATGCAAATGAACGGGAATTATGCCATTATGCAAGCCACGGGAAAGTACTTGCTTACGGGCGGCACCGATTGCATTACGGAAAAGGACAAAGTGCGCGTGGCGTTCTCTGCGGGCTCTAGCAGCCAATACTGGTGCGAAACGGGCATTTCCACTGAACCGGCGCCGCTTACCAAAAGCGAAAAAGCTTCCTCGTTTGTTATTCCCCAAACGGTGAGCTCGGGGCTTAATGTCATTCGCATTCCCGATACTTTTGTTCCCCCGTTTGGTGGTGCATCCATTACGCTGTGGCAGCCAAAGTTTCCCGTTATGTTTGACTTTTCGCCGTTTGGGTATGGTATGTTTGGCTGGGGAATGTCGTCAATTGCGGCAAAGAAAGACGATGGCGGCGATTACTTTGACGCCGATTCGTGGGATAAGCTGCCTAAAAAGAGTGTGGAAGAGCAATGCGGCGATGAGTTTGATGCGCAAATGAAAGAGCTAGACCGCTACGACACGCTTAAGGCCGAGCTTGCCGATAGCAAGAATAGCAAAAAAGTAGCGCATGAATGTACCAGCAGTTTTAAGCTTCTTGGCGATGTGCAAATTTTCGGTTTGCTGAAATACACCTGGTCAAAGCAAATATGGGAAGGTTCATGCTCGGCGTTAGCGGCGGCGAAATTTGATTTTAACTGGACCCACTACCTAAATATTATGGGCGTGCCCATTTATGTGATTATTAACCCGTGGTTCAGGTTTAATGCCTCGTTTAGATTTGGCGTGAAAATGCCCTCGCTGTTCTCGTTTGATTATGATACCGACGACATAACGTTTGGCGTGGGCGCAAGCATTGGTATTGCGCTTACACTTGGTGTGGGAATTAACCACTTCTTCTCAATTTCCTTTACGGGCGCGGGTAATGTTTCGTTCTTCATTAATTTTGCTCCGAACCCGGGGCATGGCTGGCCGCGCTTTTTGGGTGGCTATGGGCACAGCGGCGTAGCAACTATTCAGTGCTCGTTTTTCAAGTACACGTATCCTATCTGGAACGTTAACCACCCCGATGCGCTTGATTCGAACAACAACGATGCGCTTACCAGCGGCGGCGGCGATGGCACCAGTGGCAGCGCCGGCGGCTTCTCCTTGGACAAACGCAAGCTTGATAGCGCTTTGCAGGCGCGCCTGGGCGCCATGGGCATGCGCGATTGTGTTCCTGCAAGCACGGGTGGCGTGCCCACGTTTGAGGAACTGAAAGCGAATGCGCTTATTGTTACCAACGAGGAAATGCTTAAGTCCAGGGAGTTTGAAACCACCAAAGTGGCACAGCCCGATAACGCACCGGTGAGCATTTTCGAGATGCCCAGCAGCCTTACCGCGCAGGAGCCGAGTGAACCGGGCGATTTTGCCAGCACGCCGGGCATAAGCGATTTGGGCGATACCCAAGAAGACGAGCTTCTGAACGACGTTGTTATTATTCCCCAAAAAGAGTTTTTGTCTGGCGATAATGCAAACAATCTTTACGAGAAAAATGCCAACTACCTGCCTGAATACAACTATGTGGGCACCAAGAAAGAAGGCGGTGCGCAGCTTAGCTTAGGTGTTTCGGGCTTGTCGGGAAGCCCCCTTGGTGGCGTGAAGCCAACGGTGGATGCTCTGCTGTTCGAAGGGGTAAGCAGCAACCCTTGCATGAAGATTCTGGTTACCCAAACCACGGGCGCAACCATGCTCTTCCGCATTGCTACTGTTGACATAGGAGGTGGCGAAGCGCGCCCGCGCCTGGTGTATCACTTGCTGCAGGATGGCGCATGGAGCGCTCCTAGCGTGGTGAACTTTGACCCGCAGTTTAACGACGTTTCTCGTGATGAAATGTACGATTACGAATTTGACGTGACGCAGGCCGAGGGCAATGGTGGCCACAACTACATTTGCGCCGTGGTAACTTCCGGCACACGCCCCAACGGCGATGAAACTACGTTTGTGCGCGGCATTCAGGCCCATTATGTTTCGCTTGTTTGTTTGGTAGACACCTATGCGGCAACGAATCGTTTTGTGGCAGAGCCCAGCATGACCGCTGGCATGGCAAAAGTGAAAGAGGGATACTCGCTGGTAAAGCCCCGCATTTCGGGGTATTCCGACACGCATTCTTTGGGCGGCTCGCAAGACTTCTGCCTTATGGGAACGTTTACCCGTTCGCGCGTGACTGAAGATGCGGGTGTAGAAATTGAAAACGGCGAGCCCATTGCCTTCTTTGCCCGTTGGGAAATGAACGCAACGTATGAGCAAAAGCTGTTCACCATTACGCGCCAGCACAGCAATCTTTATAGTATTGATAGCATTATGCGCCCGGTGCGTATAGACGACGATAGCTACAGCTGGGCGTCTGGTTCGGTTGCCAATACGCGCCGCACCACCGTAGCGTGTATAGATGATCAGTGGGTAAGCATCAAAAAGATTGAAGCGTGTTACAAAGATAACGATTCCTCGAAGTTTTCCACGTTTTCTACCACCAGTTTGGCATCGTTTGGTGGGGCAAGCGGGCTTCATGCCAGCAAGATTTACCCGTGGCACACCGATGGCGAGCTGCTGGCCACCGTTAAGGGCAAAAGCGATGACGGCCACGATGTTTCTACGCTTTACCACCTGGAGTTTGACCCCAAGCAAGAAGGCGAAATTACGGCAACGCAGATTGGCCCCAACGAAGGCGCTGCGGCAGATTTTGTAATGAACGAGAATGACCACTTCCTGTTCTATATTCAAAATGTGGATGGCAAAATTGGTCAAACGTATGCCGATGACTGCTCCATTGAAAGCGATACGGTGGAGCACCATTACTACATTATGGCAGTGGCCGAGGTGGATGGCCTGTTCACCAAGCCGTTTGTGTTCAGCGAGCTTGACCACGTAATTGACAACCTGGTTGCTACCACCATAAACGAAACATATGTGAGCTTTTTGGCTAGCAGCATTACCAGCATTGACAACAGCCAGGCAGACATCTACGACGTGCGCGTGCCGCTGCTTAAGTGCTTAACGCCCGTTTCAATTATTACGAAAGAGCCGTTCGCATTTTCAGGCGAAGACTGCGAGTTTATTGTTAACGTGAGAAACGACGGCAACCTGGTGGCGCTGGGCGCAACGTTTACGCTTTACGATGAAAAAGGGAATGACCTGGGCAGCAAGCATATTAAGTTTGGTAAAGACACGCGGGTGATC
>CAVDDP010000192.1:0-3990 GCA_963607695.1 Hallerella sp. | reverse complement strand
CGTCAGAAAACAAGAAGGGGAAGCTGTTGGCTTCCCCTTCCCCACCTTATTAGTAGCGATTGTCGTAAATGCGACGCGTTTTTTTCTCGGAGCGCGGAAGCTCGCCAATGGCAACGCCTTTTGCCACCGGTGTCATGTTCAACTTTGCCTTGAACAAGGCTGCCAGCTGGTGTTCCACCTTTTCCTTTTCTTCGCCCGTAGCCGCAGTTTCAAAGAAGAACGTTAAAATGTCGCGGCCGTTTAAGTGGTCAATCATAATCTGATATTCCGAGGAAGCCCCATCGGTAAAGGCCAAAATTTCCTCAAACTGAGCAGGGAACATGTTCACGCCCTTCACTTTTACCATGTCGTCGGTGCGGCCGGTAATAATGTCAATGCGCGGATGCTCATTGTGACCACAGGGGCAGTCTTCCAAAACAAAGCGGCTTAAATCGTGCGAGCGGAAACGAATAAGCGGCGCGCCTTCCTTCTGCAGCGTGGTAAGAACAAGCTCGCCCTCTTCGCCATCGGGCACGGGCTCGCCCGTTTTGGGGTCAACGAATTCCACGAACACGTAGTCGCTCCACATATGCATGGCGCTATCGGCCTGGCAATTAATACCAATGCCGGGGCCATAAATCTCGGTTAAGCCGTAAATGTCGTACAGCTCAACGCCCAACTCGTTGGAAATACGGGCGCGCATTTTGTCGCCCCAGCGCTCAGAGCCAATAACACCCTTGCGCAGCTTAATTTTATCGCCAATGCCGCGCTTGGCAATTTCTTCTGCCAGCAAAAGCGCGTATGAGCTGGTGGCGCATAAAACGGTGCTGCCTAAATCCTGCATCATTTGCAGCTGCTTGTCGGTATTGCCCGGCCCCATGGGAATAGCCATAGCGCCCAGGCGCTCGCAGCCCAGCTGAAAGCCAATGCCCGCCGTCCACAGGCCATAGCCCGGCGTTATTTGAATGCGATCCTCGGGCGTAATGCCTGCATACCGGTAGCAACGAGCAAACATATTTGCCCAGTCGTCAATGTCTTTTGCGGTGTAAGGAATAATTACCGGAGTGCCCGTTGTGCCTGATGAGCTGTGAATGCGCACAATTTTCTCGGGCGGCACCGCGGCAATTCCCAGCGGGTAGGCTTCACGCAAATCGCCCTTATCGGTAAAGGGAAGCTTGCGAAAATCTTCCATTGTTCGAATGTCTTGCAAATCGATGTCGGCGAATTTCTTCGCGTAGAACGGAGAACGCTCTTTGAGCGTAGCGAATTGCGCAGTGACCATAGCCCACTGCTCTTTGGACATGTCCATGATTCCTCTTTTCAATTGCGGCGCCCGCGCGTTTTGAGGATAACGTGCACGCACCTGGGTTTTCTGCGGTTTCCTGTTTACCGCGAACATGCAGCCCATTGTACGCGCACGTTTCGTAATTTGGTAGGGGAATCTGTATACGGACACAAAAAGTCCCGGGCTATTAAAAACCCGGGACTTCAATGAAAGGAGAACTGTGTATGCTATTTACAACAGCTCAACACGTGCAAGCGTACTGCAATTACAACAACGCTGCAAGCTCTTCTTTCGAACTAAACTTTTGCGCTTCCGCTCCTGAAACGGCTTCGCACACTTCGCCTTCCCACGTGGGCTCTTCATCATCGTTTTCCGCTGGCTTGAACTTCTTCGTGCGAACCACTTTCTTGATTACCTCTTTTTGGTCGTCGTTAATAGAGTTGTTCGTAAAGTCATATTCCAGCTTTTCAAGAGCCTGCTCAATGGCGTCAAGTGGAGTAGCTCCTTCAAGGGCAACCACTCCCGCTTCGCTGTTAAACAGAAAGTCCGGGCCCACATACATGGTGCGAATCTTTTCCCTGCGCGTTTGCTCAACTTTCACCACAGCGGCAATAAGAACAATCACGATAGCCCACCAAATAATGGAAATCACCAAGTCAAGCGGGTTATCAATTTGGTTGAATCCCAGGTGATACCACAGCCACAACAAGAAAGCAGAAATAATAACAGCAATCACAAAGAGAATGACGTTTGACTTTTTCATGACTATTCCTCCTTTCCTTATTCGGCCTGGTCGGTTTCAGTAGCTTCTACAGCAGCGGCAGCTTCGCCAGCACCTGCGCCAGCGCCCGTATCGGCGGCGCCGTTGCCCGTAAGCTCCTTATCCAAAGCAGCCACATCGCTGGTGAACTTCTTGCGGCGAACAATTACGCCCGCACCGTAAATCACGGTAATAATAGCGCCCAGAATCATCCACCAGTGTACCCAGCATGCTTGTGCCAAAGGCGTTTCGGCGTCTTCGATAACTTCCACACCTGTTTGAGCATCCACCTGGCTGGTGTCGGTTGCTGCAGTACCCGATGCCGTCATGCCCGTACCACCCGGCGTTGGCGTGTAGCCATTGGGAACATCGCCCGTGCCCGTTACCGCATTGGTAACGCTGCCGGCTTCAACATTGGCTTCGGTTACGGTGTACGTGTACTCAATGGTTTGCGCTGCGCCCGGTGCCAGGCTTGCAATGGTATCAAGCGGAACCAGCGTGTCTTCAAGCACAATGTTGGTAAGCTCAACGTTGCCGGTGTTCGTTACCGTAACGGCGTAGCTAATGTCTTCGCCTTGTACGTAGAACTGGCCATTTGCCGGCGTTCCCACAATGGTCTTGAACACGTTCATGCCAGCAACAGGTGTTACCGTTGTGGTGGTTTCAGTGCCCGGCGTAATGGTGGTAGGCGTATCGGTGGGGTTATCCGCCGTGCCCGTTGCCGTGTTCACTACCGAGCCAGCTGCCATATCCGCAACCGTTACCGTGTAGGTAGTGGTAAAGGTTTGGGAAGCACCAGCCGCAAGCGAATCAATGTTCCAGGTATCGCCCGTAAGCGGGTCATTCACTACCACGTTCGTTAATGCCGACGTTCCGTTGTTCGTGGCAACAATGGTGTAAGTAAGAACGTTACCTGCTACCGCGCCTGCCGTAATATCGGCCGTCTTCGTAATTACCAGCGATGGCGTTTGAACCTCTACCGGCGTGGTCACTTCATTGCTGCCCGACGGGTTGGGGTTCTGCGGATCATCGGTTTGTGCCGTTGCCACCGCAACGTTGGTTACGTAGCCGCGGTTCGAATCTGCCTGAGTTACCACGTAATCCTGCGTGAAGGTTACGGTTTGCATAGGCTCAAGCACTTCAACGTTCCAGGTTTGGGCAAGCAGCTCATCGGTTACCACCACATTGTTCATGCTAATGTTGCCATTGTTCTGAACCGTAATGGTGTAGGTAATGGTGTCGCCCATTTGAACCACGGTGCCTGCCGGCACGTTCGTGGTCTTGTTCACTACAACGTTCGCATACGGGTCAACGGTGGTAATGGTGTCATCGTCGCCCCAGCTCTTATCGCCAAAGTGAACGGTTACGTGGTTATCAATCTTGCCAGCCAGAATATCTTCTTCGGTTACCACATGCGTTGCGGTAATGGTCTTCTCTTCGCCAGCAGCCATGTCAAACGTGGTCTCGCTTAACGTAAAGCCTTCTTGCTCTTCAACCGTTACCGTCTTGGTTTCGTTGTAGATATTCTTAATAGTAATGTCAAACGTTACGGTTTGGTTCAGCTCGGTAGCGTCGGTTTCATCGATAGTGCCGTTGTGCGTCTTGTTCACCACGTTACTATCAGGCACGTCTTCGTCATCGATAACCAGCGCGCCGTCAACAATATTGAACGTTACCTTCGCAAAGTTCTTATTAGTGTTGGCGAAGTCGCTGGCCAGAATACCCAAATCGTACGTGCCGGCCAACGTGCCTGCAACCGTCCAGGCAGCCGTTTGTGTTTCAGCAACGGAATCCTTCACGTTGTACAGCGCGTTGTTCGCAGTAATGCTGGTGTATCCAGAAATGCTGTGCTCTTGCGCATCGTAGTGAACGGTGCCGCTGTTCTCCACAACGGTTACCACCACTTCTGCCGCCACCGGCGTAATCTCAAGGGCGCCATCGGTAATTACGAACTCAACATCTGCAA
>CAVDDP010000191.1:0-4007 GCA_963607695.1 Hallerella sp. | reverse complement strand
AGCAGGTCATATCCGCACTCTATCAGTCGTTTCGCAGGTAAGTTCGCCATCTCTTCACGCCGCCGCACTTCCGCCACCTGATGAGGCCCCACGCACAACAGCGTATCGTAGTGGTCGTACGAATCTGCCAGGGGCGTTAAATGCGTAGAGAGCATGTGATGAAAGAAAAACACGTACTCAATATCCTGGCGCACATACGAACGCTTCAGGTAAAAATTGTCCAAATCTTCAATAGTCATGGCCACCACATTTGCATCCATTTTCATGAAAAGCGTAATCAGGCGCTTAGGCCCAATATAATAGGGAAGAAGCTGCCCCCGCCATTCAGCGCCCTGTGCTAAGGAAAATACCTGGTCGTTGGGGTCGCTGGTTACATAATGAATGGTGCAGGTGCTGTGCGCAACCACGTATTCAAGCGCTCCCTGGAAATACTTGTAGAAGCCGCTTCCTTCTGAATACACCACTAAATGTTTGCCACGAATGTTCATGAAGCGTTTGTAATCGGCTTTTTCGCGCGCAGCTAAGGGGTCACGCTTCCACCAGGGGCGGCGCGGGCCATCAATGTTTTCAAGCGCTGCAAGTTCTGCGCGGCTTTGCGCTAAATCTTCGTAATCAATGTATTTTTCGGGCTTGATAATAAGGTTGCACAGCACTTGAATGCCAATGGATGTGAGGTTTGAGCAAATCCAGTAAAAGCACATGCCGGCAGCAACAAACACGCCTAAGAACAGCGATAACGCAATGGAAATGCCGTTCGTGGTATTTTTCTCTGCCCGCGATTGTTCGCGTTGCAACGGGTTAATGCGGTTTTGGGCGCAGCCCATTATCACAGCCGATACGCCCGCCAAAACCGGCATAATCCACGATGCTCCGCCGTCTACCGTGGGGCACGCTCCCAAAAATTCGGTGCCGGGAAACCCGTTGTCGGTAATGTAGTGCACCACATCTACCAGGCCAAACAAAATAAGAATTTGTACCGCCAAGGGTACCAGCGACAAAAGCGGGTGATAATGCTTCTCCTTGTTCAGCCTTGTTTGTGCCTCGCCAATTGCCTCGGCATCGCCAAAATGCTTGACCTTAATGCGGTTTAACGCCGGCATAAGCTGCACCATCACAATGCTATTTTTCTGGCACCACAGTGAAAGCGGCAGCAAAATAACTTTCACCAGCACCGTAAACAGCAACAGCGCAAGCCACCAGTTTTGCGTTACGTTGTAGCACGGTTGCATAAGAATCATAAGCACATTTGTTATGGCTTCAAGCACAGGTGGTGCTCCTTTCAGGTACTAAAAATAACGGGGAAGCTGTTGGCGCGCATGCGTTTTTTCTGAGGCAGCATCACATAAGCGCCGCCA
The DNA here is from genome assembly GCA_963607695.1 of Hallerella sp. Taxonomy (GTDB): domain Bacteria; phylum Actinomycetota; class Coriobacteriia; order Coriobacteriales; family Eggerthellaceae; genus CAKUOV01. The sequence goes on along the minus strand of CAVDDP010000191.1, from coordinate 2,652 downwards.
ACCTGCCGCTGGGCTGTTGCACAGCCGCCAGGCTGTGTTGCCTGCTAAACACTACTGCGAAGGATCCCACACAACTCCCGTTAGTTCCCAGTTGCTTATACTGCTTGCGTCTCCGGTAATGGCATACTCCACAATGCCTGTTTCTCTTCGTGTTTCGGTGGTAGTGGTGTAGTAGTAGCGGGTGCGGGTGTTCGTGTTGGCTTCCGTAAAGTCAAACACGGTGTTTTCGCCCTCGTATTCGCTGGCACCTTCCAAGCCAATACTTGCGCGGATAGTTGCCAAAATATCGGCCTGGCTTACGGGCGCATCCGAGATTGCCGCGCCCGTGCTTGCCGCAACGTTTGAGCTTCCATTTGCACTTTCGCTGCCAACGCCTTCGCCTTCCCCTGAATCTTTTGCGGGCTTTACCAGCAAAATGGGGCAGCTGGTATCGGTTAAATCATCGTTCGTTAAGCGCCAGGTGCCGTGGTCGGCGGTAACAATAATGGTTGCGCTGTCGTAGAGCCCCTGCTCTTTAAGCATGTTCATATATTGCTCCACAATGTAGAGCGAGCCTTGCGCCTGTTTGCTTAAGGTAGATTTATCAACGCCTATGAAATTGCCCTCTTCATCGTAGGAATAGGGGTAATGCGCGCCCAGCAGGTGAATAAAGCGGAAGGCACCGGCGTATTCGCTATCGCTTTCATCGATGGTAAGCTGGCGGTTTTGCAACTGCTCGTAAAAGCGCGTGTCGTCCATAATGTATACGGTATCTTCCGATGCATTGCTGGCATCATAGTGAACCATGGCCTTGTTAATTTGGTCGGTGTAATACCAGAAAAGCGGCTTGGTTCCCCAGGGCATTTCGCGGTAAAGGGCCATTTGCCACACGGCTTCAAGCGTTCCCAGCACGTCAATAGTGCTGGTAGAAACGCCGTGGATGTTTACGGTTTTGTCAATCACTTGTTCGTGCTGCGCCTGGGTTCCTTCAATTTCGCCAATTCCCAGCGAGTCGGAATACAAGCCAATGGAATAGCCGGCGTCATACAAATTATCCAGGAAGGTGCTGCGCTCATAGCGCGTTGAAACATAGGTGCTAAAATCTTCACCTTCTTGCGGAAGCGAGCCCGTGAGCAGCGAGGGAATGGCGTAGTGGGTGGGAATCATAGAGCCCGTTACGTTGGTGAAGCAGGTGAAGTCGGTGTAGTTTTCCAAAAGATCGGGGTTTTGGCGCAGCAAGCTTTTCATGGTAGAGGTGTCAAATGTATCCAGCACAAACACAATCACGTTGCTTTTGCTGGATACGGTATAAAGGCCTTCCTCGGTAGGAATAGCCTCGGTTTGCGAAAGCGCGCCTGCGGTAATGCCATCGCCCACCGCGGTGTCTTCTGCTGCTGGCGGGTTGATAACAAGGCTTAAAACGCCCACGGTTTGAACTGCCAAAAGGCAGGTGGAAACAAGGGCAATAACCCCCTGGGTGCGGCGTAAATTCACCTGGCTTAGCAAAAGGCACGTCACAATAATGGCTGCCCACACCACGGCGCAAACGCTCATCATAAAAGCGTGGTCGGCCCACACAATGGTGTCGCCGTTTGCAAGCGGCACGCCAATGTTTAAACACAAGCATTGCACATAAGCACAAAGCCCCACCGCCGCTACTCCTGCTATGAGCAGGCAAAACAATCTGCCGCGGAAAAGCGAAAGAACAAGGGTGAGTGCCGCAATAAGCAAAAGCCCCGCTACCAGTGGAATCCACCAAATGTCGCCCAGGCCAAAAACAAGCGAGCTTGAACTTGCCCCCACAATTTCTAAGGGCGAAAGAATGAAAATGGTACCAATGGTAAGCGCGCTGGCAAGAAACGCAAACAGCAGGCGCAGAGTCCACTTTTGCTTTAGGGGGCGCTTATCAACGGGAATCTTTTGGAACAGTGCGCGAAGCCCCTCTTTGGCGGGGAGTTTGAGAGGGGGAGCTTCTTCCGCGCTGGCCTCTTCCACACCGCTCTTATCAGGAACAACGGGGTTCCCCTGCGCGTCTAACCGATACACCGGCGGGTCCACCACTTGCTTGCGCGTTTCGTCGATATCAAGCAAGCGCATAAGAAACTTGCGTGTTTTGCGCGCGGCAACACCCAAAACGGCCGAGAGTGCCACCGCCACCCCGGCAAGCGCCTGAATGGTGTACGTCATAACCGAGGGGTCAACGTAGGCAAAAGCAGGGCAGGGTAGTGCGCATGTCCAAATAAACGCAAGTGCGCCCGTAAAAACGGCACAAGGCGCGCCTCCTATGAAGCGCGCCAGAAAACCGTGGGGTTTGCCGTTCTGTGTGTTTGGCTCTTTCGTGCTGCACGTAAAAGCTTGGTTCACAACGTTACACCTTGTCTTCCAAATCAATTTGCATCAGGGCAACGTTTTCGCGCAAACGCTTCGCACACGCACGGGTAATGCGCCCCGATTCCAGCATTTCCTGAATACCCTCAAGTTCTAATTTCAAACCGCGGCGGGTGACATCGTTTGCTGCTTTGTCTTCATCGGCAATGGTGGTAATACTGGGCCGCTCGGGCGCCAACGAGGCGGATATACGCGTTGTTTCAACAAGAAGTTCGCTTACATATTCCGTGGGAATGTCACCGCTGTTTTCCAACAGTGCGCGCAGTTTTTTGTTCGCGTATTGGG
>CAVDDP010000190.1:0-4046 GCA_963607695.1 Hallerella sp. | reverse complement strand
GGGTCAGGTGCAGGGTCAGGCTCGGGCGTAGGCTCGGGTTCAGGCTCGGGTTCAGGCAGTTTTGAAACTATGACGTCAACTTCTTGACCTCTAACAACCCATTGTTCATCACCGTATATAAGTTTGGCAACAGTGTTTGGTTCATTATCTATTGGCCCTACCAATTCGTATCCGCTGGGAATCTCAATTTCCGAAACATCAAGTTCTTCGGTGTGGGTAAAGGGGAAGCTTTTGGTGGTAAGCAGTTTTCCATCGTTTGTCCAGTAGTTAACGGTGTATGTGTAGTCACTTGGGTTGATAGCCGTAGTAACTTCAAAAACAAGCTCGCCGGGGTTGGCTACCAGGCTGGCACTCGTTGCGTTCTCTGCATCGGTATTGCTTGCGGTAGCTCCACCGGCAGCATCACTTCCAGCGTTCGCACTCGCATCATCATTGCGCGTTACCACAACCGTTCTACCTTGGCTTTTATCAACATCCGACAGAATATAGCCATCATATGCCAGGTACTCATCCGGGTAGCACACATGCGTTCCTTCCGTAAGCAGCACTTTCTCTTCAGAAACGGTGCGCCCGTAAGCAACATATTTCACAGAAACAGCTACGGCATCAAGCGTTTTTGCCGTAGCGCTTGTGGCTAAAGAGGCAAAATTTCCACTCTGACCGCTCACAGAAGCAATACGTGCCTCAAATGTGTATTCCGTATTTGGGTCAAGGTTCGTAAACGTATTTATTTTTCGCCACTCACCATCAGGCAAAAGCCGGTACTCCCCGCCTTCAATTTTGGAAAGTGTAATGGAATCTGCGCCCACACTTTGCACTTCAAGTGTTGGTGTTTCTGCCCGCGCCGGTACCACCAACTTATGCACTGAACTGGCAAAACTATCACTGGTGGCATCACGCTTCATATAGATAGTGGTTCCAGGCAAAAGCGTAAAGTAGTAGCCGTCTCCTCTAACAGCATTTGACATATCCTCGTTGTAAGAAATACAGGTGCTTTCATCTACAAGGTAGCTTGTGCTTTCATAAAAACACGACACCACAAGGTAACTCAAGTCATAGCGCGCAGGAACAGTTATCGTTTGTACCTCACCTGTTTCTTTGTTCGTTACCGTAAGCGTTTTTGCGGTTTCAGAACTTTCGGTAATATAGGGCGTAACGGAGCTTCCATTTTGCAGTTGTTTTCCCTGTTCATCGGCAACCGTATAGGTTTCGCTATCAAAGGCGATGGTCTCGTTTTCGTAATCGTAGGTAACAAGCGGCGCTGCGGTAAGCGTAATTTCAAGTGTGTAGGTGCATGTTGTTTTGCCCTTACCTTGCGTTTTGATTACCACTTCGTTTACTTCGCTGTTCGTAAGCGCTATTTCGCCAGACCATTCATCGGAGTTAACCGCTACCCCGTTAACGGTGATTTCATCTTTTCCGCAGGGGCGCAAACAAATAGTTGCGCTTGTTGCGTCAATTGAGGTAGCAAGTTTGACATGCTTGCCAGAGTTAGAAGTTGCGGAAGTGTTCAAAGCGGAAGTGTTCGCAGTTGAAGTGCCAGCGGTGCCCGAGTCAGAACCAACAGCACCATCGGCTTCCGCAGCGGAACTGTCATAGGCGGCGTTAACATCCAAGTGTGTAATGGTGCCTGTTGATGTATCTTTCATGGCAAGGTCGATAACGCGTGAAACCTGCCTGGTAAAAGTCTTGGAAACTTTGTTACCTTGCACGCCGTTCTTTTCTCCCCATGCCGTTACGGTACATGGCTCGCTTATGGTAATAGGGCCGGTGTACTCAAGGATTGCTGGGGCGCCAGCCGCAGCGTCGCCCGCCGCGTCAGCACCGCCGTCTTCCCCAACACCAACGCCTTCGCCTTCCCTATCACTCAAAGGCTCCACCGTGTAATGGATGCTTTCCGCACCAGATAATTCCAGCTGGCTGCCCATGGCAACCTCGCCGCCAAAAAGCGAGAAATCAACGTTGCCAATGGCGGTCCCACTTTCCGGCAAAGGGTTTGTGAACGCCTTAAGGCACACATTGGTGGTATACGCGCAAGAAAGCGATGCACGTTCATAGTTAATTGCGTATTTCCCCAGCTCAACAATGTCTGTCCACTCATTGCCATTAGCACTGTAGTAGCTTTCGCCACCATTACCCATGTACTCAGGCTCCTCGTTTTCCAAGGCAAGGATTCCTTCTAGCGCCATAGGGTATGCATATTGCGGGTTTGTAAGTTTAACCACCACGCTATATTGCGTACCCTGCGGCAGCGCCACTGCACGCTCAAGCTCTATGGTGTGGTAACCGCAGTATTCCTCGGTGCCCGTCTGGCCTGAATACGACAAAACGCCCGAGGTAGGATTGCCATCTGTAACGTTTGTGTACACAGAAATCTCGTATTCGGTACCAACGTCGGTTGTATAGAAAGAAACTGCCTCAAGCTGCTCATCTTCTTCGGAAGTAAAAATGTTAGAAATATATGCCTCTTTTGACGCATAAGCAGTGTCTACGAAATCGTCCGCCGCAGCAGAAAACGTCCAGCCACACGTATCATATTGATAGTTTTTGGCATAATTATCATTGTCTTCAAACATATAAGAAGAACCATCAAATTCAACGGATTGATCCTCGTAAGAAATCCAAAGGTATCCGTCATCGTTCCACCAGTTTCCCCACGTGTTTTGCACAAGCCAGGCGCCATCATTTTCTGGCTGGCATTCACTTGTAAAATTTTCCTTGGAATAATTGTCATCCCAACCAACTACCAAATTTGAATGGTTGCAAGAAGCAGGATAGTCATGATATAGAGCACACGTGACATCGTTGTAGTATTTATTCCCATAATATTCAGCACAGTAGCCTATTTCATAGGCGCCGTTTTCCATAATCAACTGCTTGACAAGCGAAACGCTTGGCGCACTTGTTTCTGGCGTGCGAGATCCCGATCCACAAGACCTAATCGCTAAATGCGTATACACGCAATCTTGCAAATGATAATCAGATTCCCAGCGAAGGGATTCGCTTGGGTCTTCGTCAAAAGAAGCATAAGGCACTTTGGAAGAAGACACGGGGCCTTTCCATGCAGCAAGCGTTGCGGTTGTAATCATACTATTCCCGCCGTCATAATAGGTCCTAAGATAGTTCCAGTATAAAAGCTTATTCCAATATTCTTGTTCCTCTGCCCCAGCGTAGCGGGACCATGCAAGATGTTTTACGGAAAGATCAATGTATGAAAGTTGCTTTTTCATCAGCGAAGATTCAGCGGCGCCAAGTGACCCAAATGCCCAACAGGTTCCATATGTTGTGCCTTGGTCTGCAACGGGCCCTACCAGCCCGTAGTCGCGCAAGTCATAGCTTTCAGGTAGGCTGGCGTCTTCTGAAAGGGCGCTGTATGAGTTTGCCGCATAGTTTTCGTAGCTTTCGGAAAGATACGATAAGTCAAGCGTGGAAGGCACCGTGGTGTATTCCGAGGTGCTTTGAGTGGAAATGGAAGAATCTGCTGCAGACATCTCTTCCAGGTATTCCACGTATTCGGGGTTAAGAGGCGCGATTGTGCCGTGAACTTCGGCACTTGTTTGGGAAGTGCTTTGCGAAGCGGAAGTGACACCCTGCGAAGTAGCGTCTTGCGAAGCGGCAACCGCGCTTTCTTGCGAAGCAGCGGCGAAAACACCGCCAACTTCTTCCGCAAGTGCTTGACCTGCACCTACAGGGAAAATCAAGCATAAACTCAAAACTGAAGCTACTACCTTTGTTGCAAGAGAAATCTGCCGCTTCATAAAACCCTCCTGTGCCAAATACGTTACCTAAACAACTTGCTACATCTTCTTTCAATAAAGTGGGTTACTGCTGTTTGTACAGTATACCGTATTGGTTGGGATAACAGGCAGTAGCCAGTTTGATTTTGCCTACCTGAGAGCGTTTCTCAAAAATTTACCGGTTTTTGCTCATTCCTATTGCGCTGCAAGATAAAAATCAAGTGCGTCTCTGTACACTTTAGAAGGAGTAACGCCTTGTGCTTTTGCAAGAATCGCCACTTTCTGGGTATCTTTTGCGTCATAGATTAC
>CAVDDP010000189.1:0-4067 GCA_963607695.1 Hallerella sp. | reverse complement strand
ATTGTTGAGTTGCTTGTTTAATATTTCGTCGGATTTTTTTGCGCGCGTAAATCTGTCGCCGCTTAACGCAAGGTCGCGCTCAATCCACGCCATAAGCAGGCGAACGATGCGCTCCTGTTCGTTTTGCGTGAGTTCGCGGTCTTTTGGCACGTGATACCACTTGTTCAAGCAGCCACGGCAGCAGCACGCGCAAGCATGCTGAGCCACAAACACGGGGTGCCCGCGCATGGGCGTTTGTTTGCCATCGTTGGGAATATACGCTGGTGCAAGGCGTGTTTTCACAAAATCGGCAGCATGGCTTGCTATTACGTCCATACCACGCGCTTCAAGGTAGCGTTTCTCCTTTTCGCTTAAGTGAAACTTCGCACGAAACTTTGATGTACGCAGCCGCGCTAACGTTTGTTCAATTGTTGCCATGGATGCCTTATTGCTATTCTGCAGGGAAGGTCAAAATTTGCCGGGCGTCATAGCCATCTTTTTTGAAATCAGAAAACAGCACATCCATCCTTGTGGGCTCAATGCACAAAAGATACATGGGGTGCGCTTCATCCGCAAGCTTTTGAAGTGCAGAAAGGGGAATCTTTTTGTATTGCGCGTGGGCAATGTATTCCTCTGACATGGTTTCAACAAGCGAGGCTTTTCCCATTACCTGTACGCTTTTTAGTTCACCAAAATTGGGGTTTTTTTCAAATACCGCAAGGCTTACGTTGCTGTTCTTTTCCAGCCCAATGAATTTTTCGCCGCCTTCGGTAAAAATCCAAAACTTACCGTCATGAAAACTGTATTCAAGGGGAGTGCAGCGCACAAAGTTATCTGCGCCTGTTGCAAGTGCGCAAACAGAGCTCTCGCTTAGATATGTTTCTACTGCCGCGCGCAATTGCTCCTGCGGCATTTCAGTGCGTTGTTTTTCTTTCCAGAAGTTTGCTGCACGCTTGTATTCTTGTTCGTCCATTGTTCTATCCTTTGCTAATGCTGTAATTTTTGCCATTTTACTACGTGTGTCTAGAGTGCGCCTAATTGCCTAAGCAAGAAATGGTCCAAGATTTCTGCCGCACTTCCGTACCGAAATAACGGCTCTGACAATTTCAAGATTCTGGCAATTTTAAAATAAATAACTTGGTAATCACATTCGTTACACTTTAAGCATTAAAAGCGTTGTCTAATTTGCGCAACAAAATTGGAAAATTGCGAGATACAGCTTAAAAATTGCGAGACAGGAACTAAATAATGCCTTATAAACGCAAAATTGTTAATGTAATTATATCGCGCATTAACGAACGCAGAAGGTTCATTCAAATAGTAGTAGGTCCAAGACAAACAGGTAAAACCAACAACAGGAATGCAGCGTTTTGTGTTGGAGAACCCTCACGTAAAAGAGATTGTGGTCGGCTCTTTTGATTGCCCACTTGAAAGCTTTCTTCTAGGGGAAGTTGAATTATTTCGGTAAGTCTTCCACTTCTAAAACAGCGGTTTTTTGCCATTAGGAAGCTTTTCGGGCTTTTTTGGAAGCTTCGCATACACAACCACATCATAGATGGCAAAAAGAAGCACGCCTGCGCCCATAACGTAATACCACGGGTTGTTCTCGATGGAAAAGTAAGGACTGATGAGCGACCACATGTTGCCCCATGGGTTAAACGACATCACACACACTAGCACGAGTGTGATCACAAGCTGCCAGCACGCTCCCACGCGTGTTTTGCGCTCGCGCCAAAACATTCCCGGTGCGCACACGATGATTACCTGCGTGAAAATCCAGAACTTGAACATGGACACATCGCCCAACTCAACACGTAAGAAGTTGAGCGAAACGAAGAAAACAAGGATTTGTGCGCAAATCACAAAGATTGCGTGACCAGCCGTACAATCCGGGCCCCACATTTCAAAGCGCTCCACAACCACCGTCTTGTACAAGCAGTAGATCTCTACAAGCACCCACACGGCTTCGCCTACGCACCCAAGCATGAAAAACCAAAAGCCACCTACAGCGTTGTATGCGCTCAAGAACACCCAAATACCCATGAAGTCGGCCGCACAGTAAAACGTGTGCATCCACACCGGGTAAGGACCTGCACCTTCTCGGTTCACCAGCAACACCGAATACACATACACCATGAAGCCCAAAAAGAACGTAATGAGTGTGGTGGCAAGTGTCACTCCGAAAGCAGGATTATCGGTGCTCAGACTGTACACGAAGTCCTGCAGCGTTAAATCAACCCCACTGGGGTATGTGGCAAATACTGTCTCAAGAATATTCATTGGTAGTTCCTTTCTGCGCGAGACACGTTCAATCTCTAGGTCAAGATGCCTGCGCACTAGGCCAAGGCGTTTTAGCACTTAACCGTTACATTCAAACTCTCTAAACCAAAGGGCCAGCGCACTTAACCGTTACATTCAAGCTGCTCATTCCGCTCATTTTTTAGGCAGCTAATTTCTTTTCGATTACGCTTTTGAGCGCTTCAGATTTAGGCAATTTATAGCATTGCCATACGGCACGGGCAGCACAAACAATGCAAATGGCGCCAATAAGGTGAAACTGCCAGCAAGCAAGCGGTGGCACAAATGTTGCGAAAAGCCCTATGCCTGCAGGCGCAAATGTGAAACAGGTACCAAGAAGCGTCATCCACGCAAGGAATTTGGCACCACGCTTGACCTCGCCGTATTCGTCGTTACGACGATGCACCATCAGCGCAAGGGTAGTGTTGGTCGACATCATCAGAAACAGGCAGAATGGGTCACCCACTACTTCGCGCAAGGCAACAAACAAAGCTAGACCAATAAGATAGCCCGCCACACCGCGAACACACGCATAGCGCAGCGTTACTTCCTTGCCGTGTGTGAACCGCCCAAAAATCTCCTGGCGTTCGTATTTAACAGCGCGATAGAACGTGTAGAGCTCTATGCAAACAAAAAGCATGCATGCCACGCACATGACCTCATACATCCAAAACTTCACCTGGAAAAACCACATGGGAAAGCAAATGAAGGCAAAAGTCACGTCGTGGCCGAAATACCAGCAATGTTGCCAGAAATAAAACGGGCAGCTGCCGTTTTTGATTTGCATCCAAACGCTTGTGAGGTATTGCGCAAACCCAAACCCATAGGTAACAAGCGCCGCAATCACGAATAAGTTCGGATCGGCTGTGATAAGAGATATTCCTTCTTCAATGCTGTACATAGGGCCTCCCTTTCCCAAGTTAATGTGCGTTTGTATCACGCTGCATTTCCTTAACGCGTATAGTATTCACATTTCCTATACATGTCAAGTATTCATTTTGCTATAATGCGCATCTAGACGAAGGCGAAAAAGGAGACCTATGGCACGCCCGCAAAACGAACAGCTTAAAGCGCGCATCACAGCAGCTGTGGAGCGCCAATTCCTCGAACACGGATACCACGAAACCTCGTATAGAAGCATCGCCGAGGAATGCGGAATCAGCCGCAACCTTGTCCAGTACCACTTCCCCAAAAAAGAAAAACTCGCCGAGGTCTTTATGGAGTCTCTGCTTAAGAAAAGCATGCTTGAACTTGGATTTAGCGATGAGGATTTACGCGGCGATTTCAAGAAGGTCAAAGCTGTAGGCGTGCGCTATTTCGAAACATTGATGGCGAGCAGCGGGTCTAGGCAGTTCTTACAAGATGTGCTATCAAGCCGCGATATGACCGATGACATCTTAGCCTTCAACATGGATTGGGCTTTAGGAGCCGTAGGCATAACGCCAGTTGTGAAGAAAAACGTACAGCGAAGCATCGTGGTGCACATGGGCGGCTTCTATGAACTTTTATATTGGGCACTGCGACATGAAGAAGAAATCAACTTGGAGCGTGAACTTGGGATTGTAGTTGATGCCTTTGAGGAAGCCCTTGCTCGCACGGACTAAGCAATAAAGGCTTGAGGTTTCAGAAGAAATTAAACGGGAATTTGAACAGGCTTATATTTCCATTAAAACAGAGCTTGCAAACAACAGCGACATTTACGTTGTTATTATTTGCGATAGCGTTCTCTATGAAAGGCCGAAAAACATCTTCATAGGTTAAAAAGGCGCCAGTATCTATTCCATCTTGCC
>CAVDDP010000188.1:0-4073 GCA_963607695.1 Hallerella sp. | reverse complement strand
TGGTAATAGCGCCCCCCGGGCAGTTTTCCACACAAGCACGGCACTTCAAGCACTCAGAGAGCGCAGCGCTTGATTTTTCGGGATGCCTGATGTCAATACCCTCCGAGCATACTTTTGCGCATTTGCCACAGCTGGCGCCGCGCGTTGTTTCCAAACATTTTTTATCATCAATGGTGGGAACAAAAGTTTTGTTTGCTTTACCAACCAGGCTCATCAGGGCAGAAAGCGGGCAAAGCTTGGTGCACCATTTGCGGAAAAAGATTACTTCGCAGGAAAGCAGCACGGCTACCACCACAATGGTCCACGTTACATCGCCATGCATGAATAAGTTCATGATAAGCAGAATGAACGCAAAGGTAAGACCAATGGGGCAAATCAGGCAAAACACCGGGAAGCCAAAGGCAAAGGTGGAAACAAGGGCACCGCCCAACACAAAGTGGCGGGTATCCACATGGTCTCCGCGTTTTGCAATGCAGCTGGCGCATCCTTCAGAGGTGTTGCAGTTGGCATCGCTTCCGCACGACGTTTTGAGCAGCGCTTTTTCTTCTTTCGTAAGCTCTTGTGCGCGCTTGGCATCGCCCTCTTCTTCAACAGCTTTTTTCTGCTTAGGATTTGCTTTAAAGATATCGCGCAGCTTGGAAACAAGGGGCACGGGGCATATCCAGCCACAAAACGTGCGGGCAAAAATAACCACCAGAACAGCCACTATGATAAGCGATACCACGGCGCGCGGCACCAACGTTTTAGAAGCAATCATGGTTCCTAACGCACCTAAGGGGCACAAAATGGAAATGTCAGCAATGCCCGGAGCCGATATAGTACCTAAACCCCAGTTCGTTAAAAAGCCCACGGCAACAATAAGAATGACCGCAATAGGAATAAACAAGCGTAGTTTTTCAGACTTTTTCATGGCAACCCCTTATTCATGCACCTGTTCGGTGGGATAAATCAAAATAGCGCGCGTTTTTGCCCCTAACGAGAGCGATCCGCTTTCCATGGCAACACAAACGCTTTCACACGCACCGCAGCCATTGCACCTATCGCTTACCACCACGGGCCTGTTTTGTTCATCTAAGGTGATAGCTTCATAGGGGCATGCGTCGTGACAGAACCGGCACCCCAACGCGTGATATGCCAGGCAATAATCTTCCGTAATCTTTGCTTTTCCTATAATTACGGAAGAGATATCTTGCGGAATTTGCAGAGCGCTGGTGGGGCACGATTTGGCACAAAGTGGCACGCCGTTGTGTTCCTGTGCACAGAAATCACAATAGTTTTCCGAAAAATCAAAAGTAGGCGTGCGCATGTTCAGAATGCCATTTTCAATATGAGCTGGCTTAATAACATCTCTTGGGCACACTTCATAGCATTTTTCGCAGCGAATGCACCCTGCTAAAAGCCGGTCTTCATCCTGGCCTCCCGGGGGGCGAATAAGAGATTGTGGCGCAACTACCTTTATTCCGCCAACTCCTATCATAACTGCCGCTGCTGCTGCACCTGCACACAGCTCACGGCGAGACATAACAAACGCTTTTTGTGATGTTTTCTCGCTGGCGTTTTGTTCTGTGTCGCTTTGCTCCGAAACTTCCTGCTCGGCGGCTTTTTGCCTCTTTTTATCAGAAGCGCTTTGCTCTGCCATTGTTCCTCACTTTCTCTTTTTTCCGAATGATTGCTCTCTCATTAATGCTTAAACTATGCTTCAACTGCGGGATCTGGCGCTTCCGCTTCGGGTTCTAATGCTTCGGATAAAAACTCTAAATCAGACTCTAAAAAGCCTTCCAGTAAATAAGAAAGCCCCTGGTAAAACATGGTTTTTGAAAACTTGCGCATGTCGTCGGCAAAAAGCGGAACCCATGCCAACAGGTGGTCATCAATGAAATTCTTTTGAATAAGCATAGATGCTTCCACATGCTCTTCATCGCCTTTTTTCATGGCATTAGAAGCACGATGAATCATGCGCGCCATAAATTCCAGCTCCACGGAAATGTGGTCTTCCGTTTCTTTCCACTCTTCAGATTTATCAAAGCCCACACTGCGATAAATTGCCAGCACTTCATCGCGCGCGTCCTGCATAACCAGGCGTTTTTCGCTGGTGTAAACGCTTTCAGAGGGGTATGCCGCCGCCAAAGAATTGTTGCCACCGCCAATGAACGTGCGGGTGTAATCTATGCGCAGCTCAGTTAGGGAGTTTTTCCAAATGTTGCTTAAATACGTAGCAATAAGCTTGTTGCCTTCGTCCACATTATCATTTCCCGTATGAACAGGGTAAAGCGTGTCATGCATGCTGGTAAGCACGGGCTGGTCCACCTCTTTAGCGAATAGGCGTGCTAAAAGCTCATACATGGTTGCACGGTTTTCGTTCATGGCTACAAAGGCATCTACCTGCGCTTGCTCTTCTGGCGTGCGCTCAACAGTAAGTTTTCCCGTATCTTCTGCTGTGCTTGCAGCGTTTTTAGTGGTGCGCGTTACTTTTTCGGATTTCTTTGCCATGATTATTCCTCTTCCCCTTCAACGAATTCCAACGTGGTATCAACGTTTTTGAGTGCCTCCAAAACACTGCGGCCGGTTTCGGTAATGACCCAATTCTTTTCCCAGGTCACCGCCTCGGCCTCTTCCAGTTTGTCAATAAAGCGCTGGGGGAAGAAGTTGGCATCGCGCAGCAGCTTTGCACGGTAAAGCTGCTGGTCAAGCTCTTTCATGGCAACGCCATCTTTTTGAGCTGCCCGTTCTAGGATTATTTTGTAAATGGGTTTGAATTGCTCTTCGTCATCTAAGCGCTGCATAATGCGCCCCTCGGGATCATCTGCGGCTACCCATGCAAGTGCTTCTGCGGTGGAAACATAGAAATACATGCGCTCGGGGGCTGGCTGGTAGTATTCCTGGCCATCTTCGCCGGTGATAATCAAAGGTTCCACCGTGTTGTTCTCGGGGTCTACCAGCTCTTCTTCTTCGTTTAAGCGATTTAATACTTTGTTGCGCTCAAGCACATCACAAAGCAGCTCACCGGTGTATACCGATCGGTTGTTTTCGCTTAGCTGGTCAATAAGTTCATCTACTTCATCGGTGGTTTTGCGCTCTTCACACAAAGAAACCACCGCTTTCAAAATGCTGCGTTGGGGCTTCATGGCTTCAAAAATTTCGTCCACCATTTGCTCGGGGGACTTATCTTCAGCCTTATCTACCGGTTGTTGTTCTTCTTCGGAAAAGTTGTCGTCGCTGTCAAATGATTCAAAGCCAAAATCTTCGGAATCTACAAAGGCATCATCATCTGAACTGGGAAAAAGCTGGAAAACAGGGTTCTCAGACATAAAAAATCTCCTCCATACCGTTGCATACAAAACAAGCTGCGCGTATGCGCCGCCGTTTGTGCCCTACCCCTAGAGCACCTCTTTTTTTGTATACAACGTTCACTCTGGAGGAGCGAACGAACCCGGATGCATAATAAAAGCAGGCGCGCAAGTCTGTCAAGATACCAATTTAAAAATTTTTGTTGACAAGCAAAGCGGTTGGCTGGCATACTTACACGCGGGTTATGGGATACAGATTAGGGAAAGCTGTGTCCTTATGTCGAATATCGATAAAGCGTTTAACGCCATTGAGAGCTTCTACAATAGAAATCTTGCGGTCAAAAAGAATCGCTGTCTTTCATCGCGCAACAGAAATAGCGGGTGCATGCGCTGCATAGAGGTGTGCCCTGCCCAGTGTATTTCGCGCAATTCCGAAGATGGATCCCTTTATTTTGAAGGCGAAAAATGCCTTTCCTGCGGCACCTGCGCTACTGCCTGCCCTACCGGTGCGCTTACCGTTAAAAACCCTTCAGAGGAAGATTTGTACCAGAAATGCTTAAGCGCGGCACAGCAGAATAACGGCAAAGTTGTGGTGCTGTGCCAACCCTTAGCGCAACGCGCCGGAACGCTGGTAGATGCCGAAAAAGTGGCAGTGGTTCCCTGCCACGGGCGCCTGGATGAAAGCTTTTTGCTGGCTTTAGTGCGCCAGGGAATAAGCAGCGTTACGCTTTGTGCAGATACCTGCAACGGTTGTCAATTTGAGAAAAGCGTTCAGATGGCTCAAAC
>CAVDDP010000187.1:0-4090 GCA_963607695.1 Hallerella sp. | reverse complement strand
TATGCCTATCGCAAATCTTGTACACCCATGAGGAGAAAAGTTATGCCTATCGCAATTCTTGTACACCCCAAGCAAAAGCGCTACTTTTTACCAAGAATTGCGCGGCGCAACTTGTAGCGCTTTTCCTCGAAATCAGGTGCCCTTGACGCAGTAATACGCTTTCCTAACCGTCGTGCAACAAGCTTTGCAACTTTATGCATTTCAGCGATGCTTTTTATTTGCTCATTCGTTACGGTAATAACGGTATATCCCATGGCAAGAAGAGCATTGCGGCGGCGCGCATCACTTGCAATCGATGCGGGATTCGCATGCAAATTGCTATCGTACTCAACCACAAGCTTGCGGCTTGCCCAAAGCAAATCTGCCCGGTAAAACTGCTTGCTTGCAAAGGCTGCGTTCCCTGCCGTGATATCAATGCGCTCATTCAGCGTTGGAGCTGGCAAACTATACCCACCATATCGGTACGGAAGAGACAGCAGCAACGTAAGTTCAATCTCTCGCGGGGAAGCCGCATTCTCATGAATAAAGGGAAGCGCCTGTCTTGCTGTTTTTGCGCCTTTAGCACCCGCCATCTTGTAAATGAATTTCTCTAACGAAGCCGCATTTGTTAAGGGCGCACGCTCTTCAAGGCCTGTTTCACTAAAATCGCTGCGGGCAAAACCAGCACAGAGCTCACAGCCATATAAAACAAGCTCCTCAAAAGGCAGCACGCCTGCCATCTGCAAAAACGAAAGCTCAGGGCACGAAAGAAAAACCGAAGGCGCAATACGCACAAATGCGCCCGTAGGAAAAGGAGTTTTTACTGCATGAAAGTGCCCTTTTAAACAACGATTATACTCCCCGCACTTACTAATAATATCAACCTCGCTGGCACTAAAAGGCGTACTTTCAAGAAGTGTGCGCGCGTCCAACACGGAACTTACGGGGTTTATAAAATCTCCTTGCGCGTAAGCATTAGGATGCATTGCCGCAGTGCTGCGCCAATAATCGTAAGCGGTGATATATCCAAGATAAATATTCATAGCCGCAGTATGAAGAGCGGCGCAATAGAAAAGAAAGATGCCACCTGTTGAACAACACCTGAACGGCAGTTGTTCAACAGGTAAACGGCAAAAAATACTGCGAAAATGTGACCGAAATTTATTTTCTACCAACCGCGTAACGCTGCATACTGAATAGCACGAGCATCCTTAGCGTCAACGGTGCCATCTCCATCAACATCCGCACGGGTGAACATTGCGGCGTAATCGTCACGCGCTTTGTAGATATCAGTAGTAGCAATGTCGTAGGCAAGCTGCGCATCAACTATATTGAGAATGCCATTGTCATTAACGTCGCCTTTTAATGAAGGAAGCTCATAGACAAAAGTATTGTCAGACAAATAACTTGCTTCAGAACCAACAACTTCAGCGCTATACGTTAGAACACGTAGCCCATCAGCATTTTCGGGAATACTTTCCTTTGGAACAGAAACGCTTGCTTCGCCTATCTTCGAACTTTCAATGGTTACGGGGTCAGATGTTGCTATTTCTTTTGTATCCTCCCCGCTACCTGAATATACATGGAATACCACTTGAGCTTCTTGGGCAGCCTTATTTGCAATTTGGGCATTTATAGTATAAGTGCTGCCATCCGTAGAGGTGCTGGTTGCAAGATCAAGATACGACTCGCTTACTTCTAAGGCATAAGGTTCAGAAGAAACGTTGCCCTCATTGGCAGTAATCACCAAAGACAAGCTTGAAGGAATGCTTGTTGAGTTGATGATAAACGCCTCGTCAAGAACCATTTGTTCGCCAGGAGCAAGCTGTTCATCAAGCGCTTTCGAAGCAAACCACCTACCTGTTTCATCTACAAGCTTAGCAGTAAGCCCACTTAGGGTAGTAAGCCCCGTGTTTTCCAAAGAAGCAGTAACTTCATACGATTTGTCGTAGGCAATGCATCCAGAACTCATGGCGCTGGTAATGCTCAGCTCTGAATAGCTTCCAAGCGTTGCATAGCGAAGTTTTGTCACGCCATCTTCTTCAACATTCATAATGCACTGAACATTACCGCTTTCATCTATGGTGCTATCAAGTGAGAATATCTTTCCTTCGGTAGAATAAACCTCAACCGGTGTGCTGTAAGTGCCATCGTCAAGCTTGGTAGATGCATAAATGTGCCCGCCCTCTTCGGTCGAAGAAGACCACATCGCCATGTTGTTTGCAATTATCGCTTCCGAAGAAACGGACTCTTCTTCAGAAGAAACCGCCGTTGTTGCACCACTGGAAAGGTCATAGTTTTTAATAACGCCATTTGAAACGTAAGAAAGCGCGTTTGAACTTGTGTTGGCTGAAAGAGCGTTTATAACAGAGGTGTCGCTTGCTTCTACAACAGAAGAAGTGCTTGCAAGCCGCAGCTCCGTTCCGCTCTCTAGGCTTGCCACATAAGCTACTTCAACCTTTCCATTGTTCATAAAGCCTTCCATAGTAGAGATAGGCTCACTTGATGTGCCTACTTCACTTACACTCCACGTACCGCTATCTGTACGCACCGCACTCATGATTTTGTTTGTACCCGTTTGCTGGAGCATGTCGTTCTCTGAATTTTCAACCCAAACAACGGTAGGCTCACTTGCCCCTTTAACAAGCTCAGGCATAAAGCCTTTATGAGTTGTGTCCGTTACGTATTGAGTGTCGGTGAAGGTACCAGTTTCTTCGTCAAAACGTGCAACAGCCACCGCAGTTGCATCACTCATCTGAGAAAGAGTGGAGCTTCCATCATCAGAAACACTGCTGGTAATGGTCGCGTTCTCCTTTTGCCAGGTGGCATAGAGGGTGCCATCTATAACCTGCAAATCTGCCATGCCGTCAAGCGTACCGGTGTCCCACACACTTTGCGGTTCTGACCAGGCGCCATCTTTTAAGACTGAATATTTAAGAACACTGCGGTTTAAGCTATCGCGGCTTGCGTCGTCTGATTGGAATACCATAACAGAGGTGTTTCCCACCTGCATAATCCGCGGCATACTTGTGGTCATAAGGCCACTTAAAAGATCAGTTGTTGTTAGCGTGCCGTCATTGGAAGAAAGTGTAGAATATCCGCCACTTTCGCCACCATTCCATGCGCTCACATCATTTAAGTAATCACGCGAAAGCTCCACGGTTGAAGTTTCTATGGCATCTTCAAGTTCTTCTATTGATAAAACGCTGCTTGCAGAATTACCAGAGCAATCCCACAGCTCGACCGTCTTTTTAGCTACAGACCACTCTTTGTCTACAACAAAGACAAGATAGGCATGTACTTTTGCTTCAGCAGTGAGCGTACCAGTCCGTTTTTCTTTAGGTAATATACCTATTTTAAGAGCAGCAGAACCGCCTCCGCCAATAGTAGCAATACCCGATATCCCTGCTCCTGCTTCAATTTCAAGTTTAGGAGTCAAAGATACGCTACCAGAAAGCTTTTGTTCTGGAAGCAGTTCAATAAGTTTAAGCTTACCGGATAATTTAGCACTCCCTGTTCCCTTTAGATACATAGGAACAGGACCAAGATAAAACTGCCAGGTTGATGATGCTTTCCATTTTGCATCAGCACTCACATTTCCCGTATCAGCAATAACGTTTCCATTTTTGTCATAGGTAATTTCCCTATATCCTGCAATAGAAACTTTAGGCAATAAAGAGAACTTGGAAACGCTTAAAACGGGAGCTTCAAAAGCCTCTGCAAGCTCATCCGCCTTTGCTCCTTTTTCCATATCTTCAAATAGCTCTTTGTATTTATTCCAGGCAAGCTTGCTGTCATCTAGAAGTCCTAAGGCAATTTTGTCTTTGTATGTTCCGTCTTCATACGTAGTTCTTTCTACGGAGCAAGGAACAGCCACCGCCTTTAATTTCCATGATCCAGGAAACAGTCCTTCAGCTTCTGTACTTGAGCTATCAGAGTCTAGGTTTCCATCGGCGTTATAGCCAAAAGTTACGGTGCTTGATGTTGCATCGGTAGGGTCTGAAGGCGAAACTTCAGGCTGGTCAGTGCCTTCTGGCTCAGGAGCTACTGGTGTTGGGGGCGCTGTAACTTCCGCCGTGTATGTTGCCGCAACGTTGCTTGGTATTTCATC
>CAVDDP010000186.1:0-4109 GCA_963607695.1 Hallerella sp. | reverse complement strand
TAACGCTTCGGGCGCGGCTTCCCTTTCGCGCGCCCTTTATTGCGCGCGTCGGCGGGATCGTAAAGCGGAATACGAATGGTAAAGCGCGCACCTTCGCCTTTCTTTCCTTCTACCTGCACCCACCCTTTGTGCCGGTCCACAATCTCTTTTACCACGGCAAGGCCAATGCCCAAACCGCCGGTGTCGCGGTTGCGCCCTGCATCGGCGCGCCAAAAACGCGAGAACACTTTGCGCGCTTCTTCAGGGGAAAGGCCAATGCCGGTGTCTTCCACCACAATATCTGCCATAAGCTCGCCGCGCTTCACGCGCACCGTAACCGTGCCGCCTTCGGGCGTGTAGCGCACGGCGTTGGAAATCAGATTTGCCGTTGCCTGGCGAATCATGTCGGCGTCGCCCTTGATTATGACGTTTTCTTCCATTTCGTATTTCAGCGTTAGGCCCGAATCATTCACAAACGCCTCGTGGGTTTTTACCAGGCCGGAAATAAGCTCGCCCACGTTGATAACTTCTTCTTTCATGGGGTTAGAGCGGTTTTCCAAACGCGAGAGCCTAAGCAGCGCATCAACCAGGCGCGACAAGCGTGTGACCTCGGAGTTTACCTGGTTCAAGCGGTCTTGCGTTGGCTTGTACACGCCATCGATAATGGCTTCCACCGTGGCTTGAATTGCCATAAGCGGGGTGCGCAGCTCATGTGCCACATCGGTGGTTAAGCGCCGTTCCAGTTCGCGGTCGTCTTCCACCGCCTGCGCCATAGCGTCAAACGTTTCGCCCAAGCGAGCAATTTCGTCTTCTCCTGTAAGGCCTGTTCGGGCGGTTAAATTGCCCTCTTTAATGGATTTTGCCGTGCGCGAAATGGCGTTGATAGGCGAAACCAGATTGCGCGCGAACATAAAACCAATAATAGTTGCAAGCGCAATGGCAATAATAGAAGCAATGGCCATGGCCTGATACGAATTGTCACGGAAGGTTTCGTCGGCCTTGCGCAAAAACGAATCGGATCCAAACGACCAAATGCGCACTTGCCCAATAACGGTGCCATCTACCTTGATGTACGAAACCGCAGCTAACGTGGAAGATTCGGGCGCAATGGAAGGCGTGTCGCTAATGTCGGTGGAAACATCGGCACCAAGCGAAGAGTCATAACGCACCGTTCCTTTGTTGTCGGTAACCACCACGCCTACACCCGGATACGTTGCCGAAACGTACGAGGCGGCAACCGTTACTTGCTCGGTCCACTGGTAGCCCTCTTCCACGTATGCCTGCGCAATACGGGTAGAGGCAGCATCGGCTGTGGCACGGGCATTTTCACGCGCATAGGAATTGAAGTGGTTGCCCCACACCACGGAAAGAACACCTACCGCAACAAGAAGCGTCATGGCGGCGATGGCGGCGAAACTCATGGTAACGCGCGTCATGTAGGTAAGGTTGCTCCAGCGGAAACTCTTGCGCTTTTTTTCGCCGCCGGAACGGTTGGGGTTTGAGCTTGCGTTGGCGCTGGGCGTATCGTTGGAGGTGGCAGGCGCATTGGGCGCGCCTGGCTGCATTTCAGGCACGGTGTTGTCTGGCGCTTCTGCAGCGGCAGGCGCGGTGCTGGCAACAACGCTCGTTGTATTGGTGGCGGCAGCAGCTGCGGCGGTGGTTGCCACTACCGCGCTATCGGTTGGGGTAACAAGCTCTTTTGGAGCGGCCTCGTTTTCACTTGCCGCCAGGATGTGACCTGCGCTAATGCGCTCTTCCTGCGGTTCTGCCGTGAAGACGTCTACTTCCACGGGCACTTCCCCTGTTATTTGCGCCGCATTTGCCGCGGCGTCAAGCTGGCTGGTTTCTTCATTGTTGTTCATAGGTATACCCATATCGTTTGCCTACTTATATGCCTGTATTGGGGCTGATTATATATCAAGGGCGCCCCAGAAGAGCGCCCTTTGTACGTTATTGTTTCGTTGCAGTTTTTGGCACTGGTATTTATTCTGCCTGCGCTTTGGTGGGGTCTTCAAAACGATAACCCACGCCATGAACGGTGTGTAACCACTTGGGGTCGCGCGGATTGTCGCCAATCTTTGCGCGCAAGTTCTTCACGTGGGAATCAATGGTGCGCTCGTAACCCTCAAAGTCGTAGCCCAAAACCTTCTCCACCAATTCCATGCGTGAATATACGCGGCCGGGGTAGCGGGAAAGCGTGGTTAACAACTTGAATTCGCTGGCGGTTAAAATGATTTCCTCGCCGTTGACCAGCACTTTGTGGCCGGAAACGTCGATGGTTAGCTCGCCAAACTCCAGCACTTCGCGCTGCGGCTCGCTCTCGGAATGAGCGCGGCGGAACAACGCACGGGTGCGCGCTACCAGCTCGCGCGGGCTGAACGGCTTGATAAGGTAGTCATCGGCGCCCAGTTCAAGGCCAATAATGCGATCTTCAATGCTGCCTTTTGCCGTGAGCATGATAATAGGCACATCCGAGGTGTCGCGCACGGTGCGGCACACTTCCTCACCCGAAACCTCGGGCAGCATTAAGTCAAGGATAATCAGGTCAAAGTGATGCGCGTGAAATTCGTTCAACGCGTCGCGGCCATCGGCCACCGAGGTTACCCAGTAGTCGCGCTCAAGATACGCGGCAACTGCCTCGCGAATATCGTCGTTGTCTTCAACCAAGAGAATGCGGCGGGTTTCATTGCCCATAATTGCCTCCTATTTCACTCGTTGTGTTTGTTCACTACGTGCTTGTTTAGTACTTGCTATTTGCAGGATTTTGGTTCTTTTGACCTTTTACGCGCTCTATAATAAGCGCCCATGCTGAAAAAGAGCTAAAAGGCAGCAAAAAGAACAGCAAAACCTCTTTTTGTTTGGGAATATTGTATCAATCGTGCAATAACGTGCTGCAAGTTGAAAAAGAAATGACACAATAAACGTATGGCAATCAAACGAAATTCACAGAGACACACGTATGCGGCGAAGCGAAGCAGTTCGGCGCGAACTGCGGGCGGCGGGCGCAATGCGGCGCGTACGGGCTCGCGGGCTGCAGGCGGTTCGGCTCGCGGGGTTGGTCGCACCAGCGGCATAGGCTCTAGCCGCAGTTCAGTGGGGCACTCAAGCAAGCACAAAATCAATGGCTACAGCACGGGGTATAGTGTGGGAACAGGCGCCGGCAAGCATTCATCGGCGCGCACTTCTTCCCGTACTTCCCGTACTTCCCGTACGTTTAAAGCGGCAACCAAAAACCAGGCGCGCCCCACGTCACGCGTTCAAAAAAGCGCGTTTTGGGATAAAGAAGTTGCATCTTTGCCCGCATCAAACGGCGACATTTTGCTCACGCGCCGCCATTTCCTGTACGGCGCCGTAGGTGTGGGCGCGGTGGTGGCCGCCGGCGCAGGCGTGAAAGCGTACACCTCCACGAAAGAGGCCGAAAACGCCATTTCCGTTTTGACCGTGCCTGAAAGCGCCGTTACGGAATCTACCAGCTTAGATGAAGTGGAAAACGGCGGAAAAATTACCTTGAGCGCCGAGATTACCCTGCCTTACGGCACCCTTATGTGGGCCACCAACGACGACATTGCTGCCCTTCTTTTGCCCACCGATACGGGCTCTCCCTTAACCACCGTAAGCATTTTGCGCCTTTCAAGCGGCTACTACTTTTCCGTACTTGACCAGGCCGTTGGGTCTTCCGAGGGCTTTGAGATTTACGACGTGCGTGCATCTTCTGCGGGCATGGTGTGGACCGAAGTGAATATTTTGGAAGGCGTGTGGCGCATTTATGGCGCAACGTTGTCTGACGATGCCTCTATGGGTGAGCCGCATTTGCTGGATCAGGATACCAGCGATTGGGAAACGCCCTCTATTGCCATTTGCGGCAGCACGGTGTTTTGGCAGGTCATGCCCAATACCGATGGGGCAAAAAAGGCGGAAGCGTCCACGGTGCGCTGCGCGGCGGTAACGGGTGGCGCGGGTGCTACGAGCACGGGCGCGGGCAGCACGGACACGAGCGACAGCAGCGCCGCCGGCACCACAACAAGTGCAAGTTCAACAGCTTCCCCTGCTTCTTCTGCATCCTCTACCAACGCTACATCTACCAGCAACTATCAGGTGGTACTTACCTCGCAAGGGCGCATGTGCACCTC
>CAVDDP010000185.1:0-4117 GCA_963607695.1 Hallerella sp. | reverse complement strand
ACTTTGCTTTCTGTGTTATACCAGGTTACATCTATGGTGCCATCCCACACAATAGAGACGTAATCCACCATAACACTCACGTTACCTGCCGGCATGGTGAAAGCGTATTGACCCTGCTCATTAGGGGTAACAGCCGTATAGGTGCCGTAGCTTGCTTGCGTGGTTGCCTCTGCACCCGCGGCTTCTGTACCCGCGGCTTCGCCACTGGCAGCCTCTGCGCCCGCAGCATCACTTGCGCTGGTTGCTACCGCATAGCGTACCTGCGCTAAGTAGCTACCCGAAGGCAATGTGGGAGAAACCACTACTTGCATGCCTTCCTGCGCTGAAATACTAGCACCGGTTTCTTCCCCTGCCGTAACGGTAACATTCCCGCCACCGGTGGTAGAAGCCACAACCGTATACGAGCCCGCCGCAGCCAACACGTTTTCCGTTTGCGTGGCGCCCTTTTCCTGCGCACTCTGCTGCTCCTGGTTTCCCACCGCAAACGCGGGGGCAACACTCAAACACAACGCCAAGCACAGCGCGCTTGCTGCCGCAACAAGTTTCTTTACTTTACCCATGGCTTCCTCCTGTAAGGAACAACAAGTACTTCCACCAGCACTTTTACCAACTGCAAGCTAAAGCAGCGTTGAATTGGCAAGCAACTTTTGTGCTTCCTCAACGCTTAAATCGTATTGCCAGAACAACTTATAGAACGCTTGCGATTCTTCAATCATGTCTAAATCGTACAAATCGGGCGCAAGTAAATTACCTGCCCACAGCACGCCGAGCGTTGTTTGCACGGAAGGCGGTCCATCAAGCCACTCGTACGGGCCGGATGGCACTTCATACACCCGCTTGTTTTCCACCGCAGGGATAGAAGCCCACACCGGATCATCGTAAATGAAGTCGAAGGCGCCGTCGGATGGTGAGAGCAACAAATAATCAGGCGCCCAAATCATCATTTGTTCAGCGGAAACTTCCGTGGAATTGGCGCCATCCAACACGGCAATGTTGTTGATGCCCGTGCGCTCAAGCGCCGCACTGTGCACGCTCCCCGCTTCTTTTACGGAATAGCCCATCTCGCCCGACGAATAAATGGTGCGCAAATTGCGGGAAGCTACTTCCTCGTAGCGCTCATCGGCATAGGCAAACACCTGGTCAATGTAGGTGGCTATCTCTTCCGCACGCTCTTGAACACCTAAGAGTTCTCCCAGCGTGCGATACGCTTGCGAGAACTGGTCGATGGTAGCTTGCACAAAAATTACGGGCAGACCGGTTTGCTGCATAAGGCCGTCCATGTCGTATTCAATGTCTTCTTTGCGCTCGCCAATGTCAATGATCACATCGGGGTTGATCTTGATAATTTCCTCGTAGTTCATGTCTCCATTTTTGCCGTAATAGCGGCCGAGTTTTGGCAGGTCAGCCATGTTTTCTGGCAAATACTTAAGCTGCGACTTAGAAAATGTGCTTGATAAGCCCACAAAACGCTCGGGCGCTATGGTTGCCAGCAAGATTTGCGCGTAAGCGCCCGATGGCGCAAAGCTTTTGATGTCTTTGGGCAAGTACACGGTGCGCCCGGCGGAATCTACGAACTCCACCACATCGGATGAGCCCTTTTCGTAAGCTGCTTGTAAATCGGCTTCTTTAGAAGAAGTGGAAGAACACCCTACAAGCCCGCTGCTGCCCACGGTGCACGCAGCACCGGCAACGGCAAGACCAGCTGCCTGCAAAAAGTTTCTCCTGGTTATGTTCACTTTTTTGGTCATGCGCACTCCTGTATCTCAAACGCTCTGCGGCTGCTGTTGTACGTTATTGCAAGCAGCACGCGGCGATTTTTTCCAACCTATTCCTTAAACTCAATCTTCGTAATGCCATATGCCCACTTGCCCGATTGCTCATCGGGGATAACAAAACGCAGCGGCTTTTGCACGTCGTAGAGTGAATCTTTGCCCGAAGCAATAGACATCACAATGTCGTACTCAAGCGTTTCCCCTCGTAGTACCACGGTATAGCCGTCGCTGCAATACACTTTAATGCGCCGGAAGTCAGTCTGCGTGTAGCCGTACTGGTTCAGAAAATCTTCCAGCAAGGGGCCATATGCGGCAACATAGCCCGCTTTCGAGGCGCCGCCCACACCACGGCCCGACCCCGTACCGCTTGCCGTCATGCGAATACAATCCATTTCGGATAAATCCTGCGGCGTTATGGTAAATTCCTCTTCCGTTAACCCCACAATGGTAATGGGGGTATCTGCATATGAGAAAAAATCCACCGGGCGCAGCTCATCCCAAATGCGATACGCCGCAAAACCGATAACGCACGCAATCATAACCAGCGCTACCACGCCTGCCGTAATGCGTTTTCTACGGCGACGCTTCTGCAAAGCCGCCGGCGAATACGGGTTCTCCAGCCGGTAGGGGTCTTGCAGCACCTCTTGCTCCCTGTTACTTGCTAATGACATACACTTCGCCCGTATCAGGGTCTTTATACATGGTGCCCACTTCTTCGTAACCCTTGCCATCGGCTACTTCGTTGGCAATGGCTTCTGCATCTTCCTCTTCCACTGCCTGAAGATCTTCCTCATCAAGCTCGGTTTGCGCCATGTTCACGCTATAGCGCGAAACCAGCGCCAGCATAAGCGCCACGGCAAACACCAGCATAACGTCGGACAAATTTGCCACGGTTTCCAGGGGGTTTACATCGCCGTGTTCGCCATCATCGGAGTAGCGACGAATCGCTGAACCACCACTTCTGCGAATCATTACTTGTCCCCCCTTGGTACCGGGGTGTAAGGGGAAGCCACCGGCATCGTAGCACTTGGTGTGGTAACAGCCGCGCTCGCTACCGCACCTACTGCACCCGTGGCACCTGCGCTCGCAGCACCCGCCAACGCATGGTTATTCTTCTCCACTTCCAAAACCATTTCCATGGCAGACTCAAACGATACCATGTAATCTTTGTACCAGCGCTTGCGAATAGAGGTAATAACCAGGGCAAAGCCTGCCGCAATCAGGCCCACGCTGGTGGTATCGAATGCGGTAAGCATTGAGGCAGAAAGGGTGGCGGTATCGCCTTCGCCCAAAGCCAAAATGCCCGGGCCTAAAGGAATCAAAGTACCCAGCAAGCCCAACATGGGGGAAATGCGAGAGGTCAACTCCGTCACGCGCAGGCGATTGTCATAGCGGCGCTGTTCCTTGTAATCAAGCGCTGCCGCCAGCGACTCGCGCATTTCCGCAGAAACACTGGGGTGTGCCGTAAGCTCCACCAAATATTGCTTTTGGCGCATAAGCAAGCCACTATCGCGAACAATGCGTGCCACTTCATCGCTTGTGCGCGCCGCCTTCAAATCTTCCAAAAGCTGAGGCAAAAATACCTTGAAATGCCGACGCTCCGCAATAAGTTCTGCCACCAAGGTGCCTAAACATATCACCACTAACGCAAGCGATGCTAAAAGTAAAATAATCACGGGCGTTTGACATGCTGCCACCGCCGAACGCATAATACTGCTGGCAGTTGCCCCTAATGTTCCCATACCTTATTCCTTTCCCTTCGCATACTGCTGCCGCAAACGGGCTTCCACATACGGGTCTTTTTGCTTTTCCGTTAAAATCACGCGGCCCACATACCCGCACACAAAGCAGGCGAATATCGCAATAGCAACTGCCATGGGCGACCCAAACAAAATGTCATCCACCATAGCAGTTTGTGAGCCTTTTGAGCTTACTTTCCACGCTTGAGCAGATGCAGACCCGCCTTCATTGCCAGTGTCTGAATCTCCCCCTGCTTCCGATTGCGTTTGCGCAGGCGTAACATTCGTGGCAACTTCGCCGCCGGCGTTGAATGCCACTTCATCGCCATCTTCGTCATCGGCGCCATCGCCGGTACCGGTACCGCCACCCGTGCCTTTGCCACTGTCGTCTGCGCCATCGCCTTCGCCTTCACCCGAGCCGCTACCAGTGCCTTTACCACCTGCGGTGGCGGTGGTGCGATACTCGGAAGAAGGGCTATTGCCATACGAAGCACTCACGGAAACATCGCCTTCAGCGTAGATTTCCAACTGAACGCTTCCGTCTTCCGCAATAATCACGTTGCCGTTTTCATCGCGCACGAAATCGGCAATGCCGGTATCGCTTAC
>CAVDDP010000184.1:0-4167 GCA_963607695.1 Hallerella sp. | reverse complement strand
GGCAGGTTCTGAGCTGTTTACCGGCAATAACCTTATGATTATAGCGCGCTTATCAGGCAAGATTTCATGGGGTGCGCTTTTTAAAAACTGGGGCATTGTGTGGGTTGGCAACCTGGTTGGCTCCCTTATTCTGGTGGCTATTGTGTTCTTCTGCAATTCAGCAGGAATGAATTCAGAAAATGTGGGCAAGGCCATGGTAAGCGTTGCAACGTCAAAGATTAACCTGCCGTGGATTACCATCTTTTTCCGTGGCATTTTGTGTAACGTTCTTGTTTGCCTGGCAGTGTGGATGGGCTTTGCAGGTAAAAGCGTTGTCGACAAAATTTTCACCAGCATTTTCCCTGTTATGGCTTTTGTGGCTTGTGGTTTTGAACACTGCGTTGCCAATATGTTCTTTTTGCCCATGGGTGTTGCCGCCTATGCTGCTGGTTTTGGAGCCGATGTGGCAAATGCAGCTACCTGCTTAAATGTTACGGGCGTGATTTACAACATTAGTGCAGCAACGCTGGGCAATATTGTGGGTGGTGCCTTAATTGTAGGATGCATTTACTGGGTTGCTTATCACAAAAAGGCTGCTAAATAGCGCAATGCTACTCTGCGCTGCTTTAAAGAGCGGCGCGTAAGCACCGGCAAAAGGGAAACTTATTTCCCCTTCTGTTCTTCCCCTTTTGCCAAGGAATACATAGTTTCGTATGCGCAGGGCGTGCTGGCTTTTCAGTGCGCTCTGTGGTTATACGTGCATAACTTGGAGGTGTAACGTCTATGAACCAAGCACCTGTTACTCAATTGCTTTCGGGTAAAATGCCTGTAAATCAAAGGGAAGTTTACCTTGATAACGCTGCAACAACAAAGCCGTATCCTTTGGTTGTTGAAGCGGTAGGTGAAACCATGCGCACGTTTTACGGAAATGCTTCGGCGCAGTACAGGCGCGGTTTACAAGCGCACGAGCTACTGGAGAAAAGCCGCAGTGTTGTTGCGGGTGCGCTTGGGGTAGACCCACAGGAAGTGTATTTTACTTCGCGCGGAACGGAATCTAACAACCTTGCGTTGGTGGGTGCGTGTAAGGCAGCCCGGGGGCTGGATGCGCAGCGCACCGAGCTTATTGTTTCTGCCGTAGAGCATGCTTCGGTTACCAAAACTGCCCGCGGGCTTAAGCGCGAGGGGTGGTGTGTTCACTATATTCGGGCAAAAAACGGAAACTTTGCTCTGGATGTGTTGCGCTCAAAGCTCAATGAGCACACTGCCCTTGTTTCGGTTATGAGTGTGCAAAATGAAGTGGGCTTTTGCTTGCCCGTGCGCGAAGTGGTACATATTAAAAACGAAATTGCGCCGGGTGCCCTTGTTCATACCGATGCCGTGCAGGCGTTTGGCAAAATTGCTTTTCATCCGCGCGATTTAGGCGTTGATTTGGCAAGCATAAGCGGTCACAAAATTGGCGGCCCGCAAGGCATTGGTGCTTTGTATGTGCGCGAAGGAACGCCCCTGTATACCACTGCATTTGGCGGTGGGCAAGAGCGTGGCTTGCGCTCGGGCACTCAGGCAATTCCTTTAATTGTGGGCTTTGCCCGTGCGGTAGAAATAACGCTCGCACAAAGGGAAGAAGCAGAAAAACGTGTGCATGAGCTTAAAGACCGCCTGCTTCAAGGCGTTTTAGAGCTGTGCCCCAACGCGCATATCAATTCAAGAAGTGATGGTTCGCCTTATATTGTGTCATTTTCCATTCCGCACATGAATAACGATAAAGCGCTGGCATTTTTAGATGCGCAAGGCATTTGTGTTTCAAAAGCATCGGCTTGTGAAACCTTGCACCCCAATGTGCCCGATGAAGATTGGCGCACCAAGCACCCTATGTCGCTTCAGCTGGCGGGTGTTCCTAAAAATATGGTGGAAAGCACACTGCGCCTTTCTTTTTGCCAGCAAAGTACCCCGGCAGATGTTGATGCATTTTTGCATGCTTTTCGCACGTTTATACAACAGCGGAACATGGATAGTACCTTTTGGTAGGAGAAAGGAGCAAAAGCCATGATTTATCTTGATAATGCGGCAACAACGCGCGTGAAACCGCCGCAGGTTGCGCAGGCTGTGGTTGCTGCGCTGGATAGTTTTGGCGGTGTGGGGCGCGGTGTGCACGAGGCATCGCTTGATGCCGGCATGGCAGTGTACAAGGTGCGGGAACAAATTGCACAGCTTTTCGGCGCTGCAGCTCCCACGCGCGTTGCGTTTACCTGCAATGTAACAGAAGCGCTCAACATTGCCCTGGCAGGGCTTTTGCATGCGGGCGACCACGCTATTACCACGGCGGCTTCGCATAATTCGGTGTTGCGCCCCTTGTATAAAAAGCAAAGTGAGGAAGGCGTTGAGCTTTCCATTTTGCCGGTTGCTGCAAATGGTTCCCTTAATTACGACGCTTTTGATGCGCTCTTCCAGAAAAACACACGGCTTGCGGTAGTAACTCACGCCTCAAACTTAACGGGCGATGTGTATGACATAGCGCGTATGGCGCGCATTGCCCATGACCACGGGGCACTTATGGTGGTGGACGCAGCGCAAACGGCGGGCGTTTTCCCTATTGATATGGCAGAAAGCGGCATTGATGTGTTGTGCTTCACGGGGCACAAAAGTTTGTACGGGCCGCAGGGAACGGGCGGTTTGTGTGTGGCGCAAGGGATTGAAATTCCTCCCTTCAAAGTGGGCGGCACGGGCATTCACAGCTATGACCGCGCGCATCCCACTATGATGCCGGAAAGCCTGGAAGCCGGAACCATCAACGCTCACGGCATTGCGGGCTTAGGAGCAGGAGTTGCGTATATCCAGCAGCGTGGTGTTTTGCATATTCAGCATGAACTTGAAGCTTTGACCAGCTCTTTTGAGCAACAGGTGCGCGCTATTGAAGGCATTCAGGTATACGGCGGGCACGGCGGTGTGGCACGCTGCGGCATTGTGGCATTGAATGTGTGCGATTATGATTCTGCCGCTGTGGCCGATGTGCTTTCAACGCGCTATGACATTTGCACGCGCGCCGGCGCTCATTGTGCGCCGCTTATGCATCAGGCGCTTGGCACCAGCGAGCGTGGGGCAGTGCGCTTTAGTTTTAGCACGTTTACCACCCAAGAAGATATTGGGCAGGCAGTGCGCGCGTTACGTGAAATTGCGCAGGAGTAAGGGGCGCTTGCGGCGTTTGTGACTTTGCGGCGCTTGGTAGCACACTTTGCAGAAGTGAATAGGAGTAAGGGGCGCGTAATGTTTAAAGAGATTCGATTTATAGTGACATTTTACAACACCGCTGGTGCTATGGCATTCAAACAAGCATGCGAAGAGCGCAGCATAGAGGGGCACCTTATGCCTATTCCCAAAGAAATAAAAGCCGGCTGCGGCATGGTGTGGAGTGCTCCGCTTACGGCACGTAAACCCCTCATGACGCTTCTGGAAGACCCCGCCATAGAGTATTGCGAGCGCCTGCTGCTTGAGGTGTAACAGCAAGCGTGTAGCCGCTCCTAATAGGTAAAATCCGCTTGCGCAAACGATAAAAACGATAAAAACGATAAAAACGATAAAAACGATAAAAACGATAAAAACGATAATGACGCTCCCCTTACTTTTTTGCAGTGGAGGTAACTTGAATTTATGTCTGTGTTTACTGGCATAAACCAAGCAAAGAGCATATACTGTTCCCAACATTTTAAGGAGTTTTTTCTGCGGGAACTCCTCTTCTGCGAAACAATCTTTTTGCATTGTTGCATGCTCGTATATGCGCAAAAAAGCGTACAAAGTAACTTACCCACAATTCATTTTAAAAATGGTGGATTTCAGCGAAAGGCGCGTTGGTGTTTACAACGTGTGGTTGCATAGTTTATACAAAACGGAAAGGATGCACGTATGGAACAAATTGATGCACGTGGGCAATCGTGCCCATTGCCCGTTGTGCGGGCGAAGAAGGCGCTTTCTGCTATGAACGCAGGTGAACTTGAAGTTTTAGTAGATAATGAAACATCGGTGCATAATTTAGAGGCATTGGGAAAACGTTTGAAGTGCGAAGTAGTTAGCAATCAGCGTGAAGAAAAAACCTTCGCCGTTCTTTTTACTAAAAATAGCAGCACCCAAAGCGATGAAGCGAATGATGCGGCAACAACGCAAAACGACGCAATCGAACAAGATAATGACATAACT
>CAVDDP010000183.1:0-4217 GCA_963607695.1 Hallerella sp. | reverse complement strand
GCTGAGCAGGAGCGCGCAGAACGGGAATGCGTTGAACAGGAGCGTGCTGAACAGAAGCGTGCTGAGCAAGAGCGCACTGAACAGGAGTGCGCCCAGTAGTCCAGCAGGAAGTCGCTTCGCAGAGCGCATGAAAAAACGCCGCAGCCCCTAAAAAAGCTACGGCGTTTTTGCATTGTAAGGTAGGGCGCCGTGGTAAATTTTACGCTACCTATTCGCCACGAACCTCTGCTTGAATACGCTTGGTGCGTGCGGATACTTCCGCTTTTGCTTTTTCAATATCAATAGTAGGCCAGGCGCCATCGCGATAAACTACCTTGCCATCGCACAAGGTGAGCACTACATCACTGCCGTGACCAGCATAAACAACGTTTACCAGCGGGTCAATTTGGGGGCACCAGGAAGGGCCCGTGATATCCAACACACACAAATCGGCCTTGAAACCTTCTTTCACCAGGCCACAATCGTTGCGCCCTTGCGCCACCGCACCGTTGCGCGTTGCTGCCGCAAGAACCTGAGCCGGGGTAACAATGGCGGGATCAAGTTTGTTTCCCTTAGGAAGAAGCGCCATTAAATACATGTCCTGGAACATGTCGTGATTGTTGTTTGACGCCATGCCGTCGGTGCCCAGGCACACGTTTACGCCTGCCTCAAGCATTTCAGCGATGGGGGCAAAACCGCTGGCCAGCTTCATGTTTGAAGCGGGGTTGTGGGCAACGTTTACGCCGCGCTTTGCCAAAAGGACAATGTCGGTTTCGTCTACCCACACGCAGTGCGCTGCGGTGGTGGGAACATCGAATGCGCCTAGCGAATCAAACCACTGAACAGGGCTTAAGCCGTTGTGGCGCTCTTTGCATTCCGCAACTTCGCTTTTTGTTTCCGATAGGTGAATGTGCATGCCCACACCATGTTCTTTTGCCCATTCCACCACGCTTTTGCACGTAACGTCGTTGTTGGTGTATTCCGCATGAACACAAGCTTCAAATTTAATGCGGCCGTTTGCTTCGCCATTATGGTTTTTAATGCCGTCTTCCATCTCGGCAAAGCAGGGGTACTCAGAAATGGGCTTGGGCTCAAACGCTAGCGGGCTGGTGCACAAGTTTGCTTTCATGCCGGCTTCAACGGTTGCCTGCGCGCGCTCGGGCGTGTGGTAATACATGTCGGAGTACGAAACGCAGCCATAACGAGCCATTTCAGCGCAGGAAAGAAGCGTTGCCCAGTAGTTGTCTTCCGCTGTCATTTTTGCTTCAAAGGGCCACACCGTGTCGTTCAGCCATGCCTGAAGCGGCAGGTTTTCGGCATAGCCGCGCAACAGGGTCATGGGAGCATGAGCGTGCGTGTTGTAAAGCGCCGGCATTAAAAGGCGGCCTGCTCCTTCGTATACTTCGCCATAATCTGCAGCGTTTTCGGGGGCAGCGCTGCCCACGTAGGTAATGTGGTCGTTCTGGGTGCCCACCCACTGGTGTTCTTTGCATTGGAAGTTTTCGTCGATTAACGTGATATCGGAAAAAAGCATGCGGAATTCCTTTCGTTGTCTCTTTCTTTTGGTGCGGCGTTTTGGCGTCGCGCGCGTGCACGAGTGTGATGGAAATGAAAAAACTCCGGATTGAGCTTCGGTATTTTGACGTCACGCGCGCGTGCGCTAGTAGATTGTATCTTATAGTTGCACAAAGTTTGCCGACGGATACATAACTGCACAAAGTTGGGTGACGGTAACGTAACCGCACAAAGAAGCTCACACTACACAGAACAGGGCGTGTGCTATCATGCGAACCATACGTTTAGCAGTGGCACAAAAGGGTGCCATTCCAAGA
Source organism: Hallerella sp. (assembly GCA_963607695.1). Taxonomy (GTDB): domain Bacteria; phylum Actinomycetota; class Coriobacteriia; order Coriobacteriales; family Eggerthellaceae; genus CAKUOV01. Next base: position 2,406 of record CAVDDP010000183.1, on the reverse strand, counting down.
GAAAGAGAGAAACCATGTCAGATTGTGGTGGACATTGCAGCAGCTGCGGTGAAGAAGGCTGCGGAGATCGCCAGAGCGGCCCTCGCTTCATGGCGCAAAACAAGAAATCAAACATTAAAAAGGTCATTGGCGTTGTTTCCGGCAAAGGCGGCGTGGGTAAGTCAAGCGTTTGCTCTATGCTTGCGGCTGAAATGAACAAGCGCGGCTACAGCGTTGCTATTCTGGACGCCGACGTTACCGGCCCTTCCATTCCCCGCACCTTTGGCGTGAAACGTGGCCAGGTAAGCGGTTGCGAAGACGGCCTGATTCCGGCGCAAACTGAAAGCGGCATTAAAGTGATGTCGGTGAATTTGCTTCTTCCTGAAGAGGATACGCCGGTTGCCTGGCGTGGCCCGGTTGTTTCGGGCATTATCAGCCAGTTCTGGAACGAAGTATGCTGGGGCGACGTTGACTACATGTTTGTTGACATGCCTCCGGGAACGTCTGATGTGTTCTTAACGGTGTTCCAAAGCTTGCCGGTAGACGGCATTGTTACGGTTTCTGCCCCGCAAGAGCTTGTTGCTATGATTGTGGGCAAGGCCGTGAACCTGGCAGGTTCCGTGGGCGTTCCGGTTGTGGGCCTGGTAGAAAACATGGCTTATTACGAGTGCGACGAGTGCGGCAAAAAGCACTACATCTTTGGCGAGCCCCAGGGCGCTGCCGTGGCAGAAAAGTACAAGATTCCTGCTGTTGCAACGCTTCCTTTGAACCCCAATGTTGCGCAGCTTTGCGACAAGGGCGAAATTGAAACGTATGCGGTAAACGGCGCGTTGGATACCGTTTTGGCAGCAGTGGAAAATGCTTTCCGCGAAGAAGCTCATGAAGAAGTTGAAGAAGTTGTTGACGAAGCCATGAGCGAAGCAGGTGCCGAGGCGTAATTTTCGCACTTTTATCAGGCGCTTTTGAATGAAGAAAGGGATGCACATGAGTATTTTTGATTCAAACATTCTTGACAATGCAAACGATTTTTTGAACAAAGGCGCCAATAAGGTAAGCAGCGCTTTTGATTCTGCCTCGAACAAGGTAAAGCTGGCAGAGCAAAAGCGCAAGCGCACCGAGGCATGCGCAGCGCTTGGAGCTGCTGTTTTCGAGGGTTCCAAAGAAGACGCGGCATTTCGTGCAAAGTACGAAGAAAAAATAGCAGCAGTAGAACAAGTTGACGGCGTTATTGCCGAAATTGAAGCACAAATTGCTGCTGCTGAAGAAGCACGCGCTGCTGCTGCAGCTGCAAAGAAAAAGGTGTGCGAAAGCTGCGGTGCACCGCTTGCGGCAGACGCAAAGTTCTGCGGGAACTGCGGTACGAAAGTTCCCGAGCCCGCGCCGGTGCCAGAACCCGAGCCCGAAGTTGTGCCCGATTCAGAGCCTGCGGCTGCAACAAGTGCGGCAGAAGAGGCAACAGTGCAGCTGGTTTGCCCCGCATGCGGTAAAGAAGTTCCTGCTCATGCCGACTTTTGCCCCTTGTGCGGTGCAAAGCTGTAGCCTGGAGTGCCCTTTTTTATGACTTCCTTGCAAGATGTGCGTGAGAAAAAAACGCTGTGGCAAGCAATTAAGTATGTGTTAGTAGGCAGCAGCTCTGCGGTAATAGAGCTGCTGCTTTTTCAGCTTTTAAGCGCGGTGTGCGGCGTGCCAATTACGTATTCAAACGTGATTGCGGTTGTTGTTGCCACCGCCTTCAACTTTTTAATGAGCCGCAACGTTACGTTTAAAAGCACGTCTAACCCGGCGCGTTCATTGGTGTTGTATCTGATTCTTTTTGTATTCAATACCACGTTTAGCACAACATTTATTGCTTTTTTGGCAAGCTGTGGCGTGTATCCGCTGCTGGCAAAAGCGTGTTCCATGGCATGTATTGTGCTGTGGAATTTTGTGTTGTACCGAAAAGTTATTTTTAAGTAGTTGCATACCATGGCAAATGTTCCTATAAACCCGCTTTTGCCCACCAATACAGAAGAGATGCACGCGCGTGGCTGGGATCAGGTAGATTTTGTGTACGTTTGTGGCGATGCATACGTGGATCACCCCTCGTTTGGTGCTGCCATTATTACGCGCATGCTTGAGGCAAACGGCTACCGCGTGGGCATAATTTCCCAGCCCAACTGGAAGAATCCGCAAAGCATTACCGTTTTTGGGCGCCCCCGTTTGGGCTTTCTGGTTTCGGCGGGTAACATGGATTCCCTGGTAAATCACTATACCGTGGCGCGAAAGCGCCGTCATTCCGATGCGTATTCCCCTGGTGGCAAGGCGGGTTTGCGCCCTGACCGCGCCACTATTGTGTATTGCGGGCTTATTCGCCAAACGTATAAGGATGTGCCGCTAATCATTGGCGGCATTGAGGCAAGCCTGCGCCGGCTTGCTCACTACGATTAC
>CAVDDP010000182.1:0-4285 GCA_963607695.1 Hallerella sp. | reverse complement strand
TTTTAAAGCCTTATAAACGCTATCGACGCTAATAGGCTTAGGCAGGTAATAGTTCATACCTGCTGCCAGCGTGTCCATCCACTCGTTTTCAAGAACGTCCGCCGTCATGGCAATAATGGGAATATCCCTAGAGTCTTGCGTGTTAAGGGCGCGAATTGCCTTGGTAGCATCAAGGCCTCCCATAACGGGCATGCGTAAGTCCATAAGAATTACGTCGAAGGAATACGGTTCGCTTGTTGCAAATAAATCCAGGGCCTTTTTGCCGTTATCAACAGCGGTAACCACGCATCCCATTTGCTCCAGAATGGTTTGCGCAACAAACGTGTTCAACTCGTTGTCTTCCACCAGCATAACGCGCAAGCCGCTTAAATCTTTTTCGGCAGGAAGCTCTTCAGGCGCCACAAATTCTTCGTCTCGGCCCAGAATATCTACGTGGAAGGAAACCGTAAACTCAGAGCCTTCACCCAACGTGCTTTTAACCGAGATTTCGCCATCCATGGCATCTACCAGCTTTTTCACAATGGAAAGGCCCAGGCCGGTGCCGCGGGTGCGAATATTGGCATCGGTAACTTCACGTGCAAAGGGCTCAAACAAGTGCTTTTGGAACTCTTCGCTCATGCCAATGCCGTTATCGCGCACCACAAACTCAATTAAAAGCCGGTTGCCCTCAACCTCTTTGTTGTTAACTTCCAGCCACACATCGCCGCCTTCAGGCGTGTATTTCACCGCATTAGACAAAAGATTGAAGAAAATCTGGTTGAAGCGCAGCTTATCAACACCAATGGTGTATTCGCCGGGGTTAAGCTCAGGGTGAAAATGAATGTTCTTTTCCAGCACCATAGGGCCAATTACGGTTTCAACGGTGTTCAAGAACTCTTGGCGCGTAAGCTTTTCTTGCTTAAGAACAAACTCACCGCTTTCAATACGGCTCATGTCTAGAATGTCATTGATTAAGCCCAGCAAAAACGTGCTGGAAATTTTCATTTTCTCCAGATAATCGCGCACTACCATGGGGTCTTTTTCATTTAACGCCAGCTCGTTTAAGTTGATAATAGCGTTTAACGGAGTGCGAATATCATGGCTCATATCAGATAAGAACCGTGTTTTCGCGCGACCCGCTTCTTCCGCCTTTGCCAGCGCTTCCTGTACCGCTTTTTGCTGCTGCTCTTTAAGCGCATCGGTATCTTTGGAGGCAATAAAGCAAAATGCCGTGAGCGCCACAACCACCGCGCATGAAGGTTGGAACGGGAAAATGGTGCCTACCGGAATAATGGAAGAGTTAACAAAAGCTCCCGCCAGGGGGATAATGGAAATAAGAATTGCCTGGTAAACATAGGGTTCTTTATTGAAATCTTTCCGCTTTGCAATAACCAGCAAGTCAAAAAAAGGAGAAACATAGTAGTAGTAATTAAGGTACGAATAAAAGGTGAAGGCATCGCCACGAACATAACCGCCAGCGGCATCAAACGACCATAGAATGCCCGTAAAGGGGTTAACAATAACCATGCCTAAAAGAATAACCAGCGGAATAAGCTCTATAGTGCGAATAATACGTCCAAACGTATTACCCACAAAGTTGCGTACAAACACGTGCCACCCAAAGGGAAGAAGCACATATGAAATGTAGAAGAGGAAGGAAACAACTTTCCACGCTTCAACATTAGCAGAAAGATGACACGCAATAAAGGCAGCATCCATAACCACATAAAAAGCAGTGGCACCAAGAAGAACAAGGCACGAAAAACGACTGCCTTTTTGTTTGATGGTAGAACGTGCGCGGGCACCAAGAATTACTAAAATAGCAAGCATGAAAATCATGCTTAATAAATAGCCACTTAGGGTACTATCCATATGCTATGCCTCCTTCCAAACGGGGGTATTCAGCAGGGTACTCAAGCAAGTACTTCCTACGCAAGCTGTTCAATAAGAGCAACGGTGCGCTCGTATTCTTCCTGCAAAACCGGCATAGAAACTTTTGCTTCTGCTAAATCGCCAGCGCGCAAAAGTTCAGTTACGGCAGAAGCTTTCGTGAAAAGCACCTGCAAACCAAGGTTTGCGGCTAAGCCTTTCAGCGTGTGCGCCATGCGAAACGCCGTTTGGGTATCGTTTTCATCTAAAGCTTTTTGCAGGTCAGAATAGCTGGAATCTGCCAAAAACTTTTTCAAGAACTTGGTGATAATGCCTTCCGTAACGCCCAAACGTTTAACGGTTTCTTCCGCATTGCTACCAATAGCCTGGTAAAACTGATTCAAATCAAGCATTTTCTGCACCTCCATTTTTGCCTTTTGCCCTATAGCCATCCCAAAAATTATCTTTGCTCTTATACATCATCTCATCGGCGCTTTTATACGCAGCGTTGAAATCTTCTTTCACGTCAAAGAATGAATACCCAACCGATACTCCATAGGGAAGCGCTTTACGGTCTATACTATCCCTAATTTTGTCAATGAGAGAGCAAATTTCACCCTTATTAGTCTTGTTGTATAAAATACCAAATTCATCGCCACCTATGCGATAGAATTTCGCATTTTTGGGGAGAAGTGCTAGCACCGTTTGACCAAAACTCTCTAAGGCAGCGTCGCCCGCAATATGACCATTGTTGTCGTTAATTTGCTTTAAGCCGTTCACGTCAAACAAAATAAAATAGCGCTGCTCATTATGATTCACGTCGTTATAAAACTTAGTGCGCTGGTATGCTCCGGTAAGCGCATCGGTCGTGAAAAAATCCATGTAAAAGTACATGTAGTAAAAAATCATGCCAATAACGGCTGCCGTGGGCAAAAGGCCCGTTAGATCATACTCAGATTCCAGGAAAACTGCCAGGCAGCACATAAGTACAATGGGAATAGCAACTGTATTTTCTCTTTCTTTGAGCTTGCGCGCCTTTTCGCATGAGAAAACAAGGTACAGCAGCAAATAGATGGCGCCCACCACAAACGGTAAAAATTTAAGCGGGCCACTTGAATACAAATTGCTGGCCGAATACGTAAAAACAATGCCGCAAAACGGCGATATAAGCAGAAAGAACGCATTGATAAGAAGAGGAATTGCCAGCACAAATTTATAAATACCCGGCCTGTTGCGAAGCGGAATAAGCATGAGAATAAACGCAACGCCGGGGCGCAAAAGATACGCAATAATAGAAGAGCTCCAGCGCTGCCAGGTGGGATACGTACAGGCAGGGGAAGCATACAAGTGCTCTATGACCTCGGACACAATAACAAGAAGAATAACAAACGTGCCCGCCATAAAATAATTTGACACTTTTCCCATGGGCGTTGTTCTACCTGCCATGATAAACACCAGCAAGCACACACACGCAAGAGCGGGAATTATGTAGTATTCAATTTCCGCGAACAACGTATCTCCTCTATGAAACGTGCGGCGCTTGTTCTTGCCGGGCAGCTGTTTGCCGGCGCGGCCGTTTGCCGGCGCGGCGGGGCTTATGCGGCGCCGCTAGCGGCGCTTATCCCTGTTCGCAAGCTTTGTGTCACGCGTTTCTACGTACCAAGTATGCCAAATAACTGCTTATTTCCCGTAAGAGATATAAGTTCACTCATTATACCTGATTTTTACTTACTGCATAGTTTATGAGTACAAATACCAAGGTATAATCGGCGTATTGCGTTTTGAAATGCAACGCAGCCCTTCTTTGAAGGGCGAAACAGAAAAGTGGCACGCACCTGCGCACGCCGCACCTGCACGCACATAAACAAGGGGAAGGATTCGCCCATGCAAGATATTCTTATTGTAGTAGATATGCAAAATGACTTTATTACAGGCGCGCTCGGCACCAAAGAAGCACAAGAAATAGTTCCCCTGGTCAAGCAGAAAATTCAAAACTTTGCCGGCAGCGTTTATTTCACGCAAGATACTCATTTTGAGAATTATCTTAATACGCAAGAAGGGCAAAACCTTCCCGTTGTTCATTGCGTAAAAGATACGCCGGGGTGGCGTATTCACCCCGATCTTGAGGCGCTGCGCACCACTGAAGCTCTTTGCAAGCCCACGTTTGGATCTGTTGAGCTCGCGCAATTTTTGATGCAGCAAAACGCGGAAAACCCCGTGAACAGCATTACCTTTATTGGCTTATGCACCGATATTTGCGTTATTTCCAATGCGCTTTTAGTGAAAGCGTTTCTGCCGGAAGTCACGCTGATAGTGGATGCGCAATGCTGTGCCGGCGTAACGCCGCAATCACACCAAAACGCGCTGGCAGCCATGAAAGCGTGCCAGATTCACATTCAGAACGAAGACGCGTGAAGGCGTGAACAGGGGACGGAGG
>CAVDDP010000181.1:0-4291 GCA_963607695.1 Hallerella sp. | reverse complement strand
CAATAACGGTTATGCCGCTTTCCTGGAAGAGCTGTGCCGCGATGCCCTGCCCTTCTACCAGCTTGCCCGTAAACGTGCCGTCATACACCGTTTTAGAGCCGCACGAGGGGCTTTTTGCTTTAAGTATTGCCAGCTTTGCACCTGCGCCTTGTGCACGAGTAAGGGCATTTTGTGCACCCTGCTCAAAGGCGCTCGTTACATCGGCGCCCTCGCTGTTTACCACACGGCGTTCTTTAATTGTTTCTCCTTGCTCATTTTGCGCATCTACCCACACAATTTCACTGGGAGCATGAGGAATAGAAAGGCCTCCCTGAACCTCGGGGCAAACGGGAATCAAACGAATATTCTCGTTATCTTTAAGCGCACTAAGCGGGGCGCATTCTTTACTTTTTCCATCATACCTGCAAGGCTTACCTAAAAGGCATGCGCTTATTGCAATGGTTAACATAGCTCATCTGCTTTTCGTGTTTTACCAGTTCAAATAAAGAAATTTATATATTGTGTTTTATAACATGTTATATTTTAGAATACTTATTCTATTCCGTTTGCGTCACAAAATGCTTCCAGCACCGCAATTACTGCAGCATTCTTTGAACGGAACTCTCCCTGCTGCTGAATCACTTCGATTTTCTTTGAAAGCGATTGCGTAATAAGCAAGTTTACATGCTCTGTTTTTCGCTCGGTTTCATACGATTTCAGCACGCTTTTCACGTTGTTTGTGGTGCTCTTGCTGGCTTCAGCTTTTTTCTGCGCTTCCTGTTCTTGAGAAGCAGCGTTTTGTGGAAGCGAAACGCTTGAGACAGGCTCGCTTTTGTTCTCACTGACCTGTTCGTTCTTGCTTTTTTCGCTTTCACCTGCAGTTTCTTCCTTTTTGCTAATAACGTCACGCAAAGAAGGATTAATCGCATTTTCAGCACTCTTTTCACGAGCGCTAGCTGCCGCACTACGCAATGCACTTGCCGATAACTTAGCCATTGTTCACTACCTCCAAAACTTCTTTCACTAATGCGGCAAAATCTTTAGCCGGCTTACTGTTGGTATCCACTTCATTGATAGATTTTGATAAAAGACGCGCCTGCGATACGGCCGTGCCCTGGTGCAGTGATGTTTTAAGCACTTTTCCGGGATAATCTGCGCAAACGTTCTGAAACATAATTTGATCTACCACACGGCGAAGGTCCAATTTGTTGAACACAATACGATAATCGGTACACACTTTATTGCACCTGTTCACAACATTTGCCAGGGGAGCCTCGCTATCGGCCTCGGGCAAAAAGGGAATAAGAACAAGGTCGCTTGATTCAATAACATCTTCAATGCTTAACGCCTGACCGTTAAGGTCTATAGGCATGTCAAGAGCACCTCTGGTGTCAATAATGGTGTAATCGGGGTTTTCAATTCCTTCATTTTCAAAACGGCTGCTTTGCTGATCGTCTAAATCAAGCACTTCAACCGTTTTGCCTTGCTCTTTCAAGGAGAAGGCAAGCTGATCGCAGATTGTTGTTTTGCCCGAGCCACCTTTTTGCATAACCAGAGCTATTGTTTTACCCATGTTTCCTCTTTTCTATTAGGTTTTGTAACATGTTATGTTTTAGTTCATGAATTATTTTAGACTCATTTTCAAGTTCGCTAGCAAATTATAAAACGTTTCATGTTACTTGTCACGTGCATATTTTATTTTCTTTTTCATTTTATTTTATGTTTTGTTTTATCTTTTCGGTTATAGTTTAGGTTACATGTTGAAAAGAGTAACTGCTATTTTAGTAGAATTCCTTTTATTTTGTAGATTATATAACATGTTTACTTTTACGTTTTATAATATCTTTTCTTTTACTTTATAGAAACTATTTTATTTTAGTTCTGTTTATTATTTATTTATTATCTTAGCTTTACGGTTATGTTCTGTTTTACTTTATATTTCTTGTTATGTTTTATTTTATATTTGAGTTTATAATTTCTTAATTTCGACATTTAATTCTACATTTTTACAATTATATTTTATATTATGTTTTAGGTTATATTATATATTAATTTTCACAAAACAACGTTTGGGCAATAATTGCCCAATTTTCAATCAAAAAGGTTGCAAGTCTGCAATAAGAGACTGTAAACAAAAAAAATCACAGCGCGCCTTCGAAGGGAATGACAAAAAAAGTTCAATGGCGAGATAAAGAAAACCAGAAAAGAATAAATATTGATAAGGGGAGGGGAGGGAATGCGAGAATAAAAAGGAAGAAAAGAGGGGGAGAAGGCAATCATATAAAAAATGTGAATAGCGACAACAGCATTGCCAATGAAAAAGAAAAGGAATAAGGGTAATCATATAAAAAGCGTGAATACCGCCAACAGTATTGCCACTGAAGAAGAGGGGAGGGTGAAGACAATCATATAAAAAGGATGAGTAGGATAGAGTAGGGTAGGGCCGAGATAAGAAGAAAAGATAAGGCAATAAAAAAGAAGTGCGACCGAGAAAACAAAACACTCTCGTTTTTGGGCAATAATTGCCCAAAAATAAAATCGCTTTAAGCGCCTTAAAAACAAGAATCGCTCATTTACCAGCGGAAATAATAAAATAAATCTGCAGAAAACAGAAAAACAAATACTCCAATAGAAATGTATGCTAAAATCTCAAAACAACATAGGCACGCAAAGGTAAATAGACATCAGAATTATATAAAACATTTTATAACATTATTTGTAATATATTTGTGCTATAAGAATAAAACACCAGTTCATCGAACCAAGGAGGCGCAGCAATGGCAACCAAAAAGCCAAAGAAGAACACCGCAGCATTTTATTTAGCCGATGAAGTAACCGAAGCCCTGGAAGAAAAAGCAAAGAAAACCGGCATTTCAAAATCTGAAATAGTAGAGCAATACTTAGCCCAAGCAATCATCAGCAAAGAAGAAGAAAAAAAGCCTATGATTATTACCATCATGAGCTTCAAAGGCGGCGTTGCAAAAACAACATCTGCTGCTTCTCTTGCTCTTTGCCTGGCACAAGACGGCAACAAAGTGCTTATCATCGACCTAGACGGGCAAGGATCCATTTCGCAATACCTGGGCGTTTACGACCAAACAGCAGAGGCCGACTGCATTGCCGACATCATGTTTACCAACTCCAAAGGCCAGCGCAAATCAATTATTGAAATTGCCCAGCCCACTGAATACAAAAACGTAGACATTGTTCCCTCGAACTTCCGCTTTTCCGATGCCGATGCACGCATGCGCAATGAAAGCTCGCAATCAAGCATTGATTCACGCCTGCGCTTTGCCATAGAAGACGCCATGGAAGAAACGCACTACGATTACGTGATTATCGACTGCCCGCCATCGCTTGGCTTGGTGGTAACAAACGCCATTACCGCACTTGAAGCCGGGAATGACGCTTCTATGATTATCATCCCTGTTCGCTGCGACGGCTTTGCCATTGCAGGGCTTTCCAACACCATTTCCACCATTGAGCAGGTGGCACGCGAACGCCGCACCCGCATGCGCAAATGGAAGCTTTTGCCTACCATCGCCGAAAAAACAACGGTTGCTTACCGCGAAGGCAAGAAAATCATTGAGCGCAGCTTCAAAAACGCCGAGTTCTTCAACACCGTTATTCCTAAAAACACCAGCGTAATTGAGAGTACGCTTGCTATGCAACCCGTGGTTATTTACGACCCAAAGTCAAAAGCATCCGAAGAATATCACCGCCTGGCCGAGGAGATTGAAGAGATAAATGGCTAAGTCAAAACTAGAAGCGGCACTCAAGAAAAATGGGGGAGGGGTGAACCGCTACATAACCGATACCCAAAGCTTTGAGTCTGAAGAAGACCTGATGCAGGCCGCGCTGGAAAACAAAGGGGAACAGGAAGAAGACGGAGCAAGCCAGCTGGCGCGCGCAAACAAGCGTGCTTCGCTTCTGAAAAAAGCCGGTTTTGATTACTTTGACGTGCGCGATTTAATCCCCAACGAGAACAACACGTACACCGTGGATCAGGGGAGTGTTGAAAGCCTGGCCTCGCTAATTTATGAGACAAAAAACACCACGCCACTTATTGTGCGCGCTACCAAAGCAGGATACGAAATAATCGACGGCGAGCGCCGGTACCGTGCCCACCTGCTGCTGGGGGAGCGTTACGGCGAGCACTGGTATATGGTTCCCGCGCGCTGTTTTGAAATAGGCAAACTCAGTGATGAAGATGCGAATTTCATTCTGCATGCTGAAAACATTGGCCAACGAAACATGACTCCATCGGAACGCGCCGCAGGAATGGCAGCTGTGCAGGAACGTATCCTTAAAG
>CAVDDP010000180.1:0-4320 GCA_963607695.1 Hallerella sp. | reverse complement strand
CCTTTACGTAAGTGCCGCGTGCGTAAATGCCGCAGCAAGCGCCGCCTTTGCGTAAGCACCGCGTGTGTAAGTGTCGCATTTTCGTGCGAAGCTTATACGGGGCGAAAAGGGGCGTGCTCTTCACCAATTTATTACACATTCTTGCGCGCGTTCTTGCATGCGCTCTTGTGCACATTCTTGCGCGCGTTTTTGCATTCGTTCTTGCGCACGCTCTTGTGCAAGAAGTGTCTCTTAAACGAATTGCAACCAAGGCTCATTCCAAAAAGGGAATGAGCCTTATTTTTTCCGCCGTTCCCCAAGTTTTTAGCGCGTGGCGTATTGAATTTTTTTGCTTATTGCTAAACTGCCATAAGTTTACCAAGAGGGGCAATTCGTAACGCTTGCGTGCATGGGATTGCATGCCTGTTTGTGCTTTCGCGCGGTGCAAGCTGCTCTTGGAAAGTAGTGGCACGTTCTTGTTTTGGCCAGAGAAGAGGGTCGCACAAGAACTTATTTTGAACCGAAGGAGGTTTGAAAATGCACGATCAGGCAAGTGCAATTGACTTCGACGCGTTGCTTGAAGCACATGGCGTTTCTCGCCGTAGCTTCATGAAACTATGCGGAGCTGTTGCCGTTGCCGCTGGCTTGGGCTCCGCAGGTATGCCCAAGGTAGCGCAAGCGCTCGAAGATAGTATCATCGGCGCAACTAAGGGAAATCTTTACCCTGCCATCTGGATCGAAGGCGCTTCCTGCACCGGTTGCACGGAGTCTTTCGCCCAAGTTGACACCCCCGATCCTGCAACTGTAGTTTTGGAGCTTTTGTCGCTGAACTACTCCGAAACACTTTCTGCTGCTGCGGGCTTTTCTATGGAAGAGGCCAAAGAGCAAACTATCAAGGCTGGCAACTACATTCTTATCTATGAAGGTGCTGTTTTGGAAGGCTGGGATGGGCAGGCATTACGCGTTGCTGGTCAGCCTGGCACAACACATCTTTTGGAAGCTGCCAAGAACGCCAACGCTGTTGTTGCCCTTGGTTCTTGCGCCGTGAATGGCGGCTGGATGGGTGCCGAACCCAACACTTCGGGCGCTTTAGGTGTTCAGAAGTTCTTGGAGAAAAACGGCATTGACACCCCTGTTGTTAACATTCCGGGCTGCCCGGCTAACCCCGAATGGCTTGTATCGGTGCTGGTAGACGTAGTAATGATGGGTCAGCTTCCCGAGCTTGACTCGTTTAATCGTCCTTCTGGCATTTTCGGTCAAACCATTCATGACAACTGCGAGCGTCGTGGTCACTTTGAGAATGGCGAATTCGTGTACGAGTACGGTTCCAAGGAAGAAGCGCTTGGCTACTGCCTGTATCCGCTGGGTTGCAAAGGTCCTCAGACTCATGCAAACTGCGGCGTAACCCTGTGGAATCATGGTCGCAGCTGGTGTGTAAAATCGGGTGCTCCCTGCATTGGCTGCTGCGAAGCAGACCCCGAGAATCCTCGCGACAACTGGGTACAGGTTCACACGCCGTTTGCCGCTCGTTTGCGCGACCTTCGCATTGGCGACTTAACCTTTAGCCCCGATGTAGCAGCTGGTGCTGTTACCGGCGTTGTTGCTGCCGCTTTGGTTGCACATGGCGTTGGTATGAAGGTTTCTGGCCGCATGGATGGCGGCGCACCATTTGAGAAAGTTCGCGCTTGGGACGCAAAGCATCCCGATAAGTCCATTGGCGATTACGGCGATATCAATGAAGCTATTGCCGCACAAGCTGAACTGGACGAAAGCCTTAAATCCGGCAAGAAGGGAGGCAAGGAGTAATGACTCGTTCTATCATCGACCCGATTACCCGTATTGAGGGTCATCTGCGCGTTGAGATGGAAGTAAATGCCAATGGCGTAGTAGAAGAAGCTTGGGTTTCCGGCGGCTGCTACCGTGGCATGGAGCATGTTGTTGAGCATCGCACCCCCGAAGATGCTGCTCATATTGTGCAACGTATTTGCGGCGTTTGCCCTGTTTCGCACTCTCATGCATCATCCATTGCTGCTGAAAGAGCATATGGTATTACTATTCCTAACAACGCACGTATTATCCGCAACATGTTGGAAGGTGCACAATTCTTGCACAGCCATATTTTGTGGCTTTACAACCTGGCTGCTCTTGACTACGTAAACCCCATTGACGGCCTTTCTGCCGATATCGATGGCACCTATGAGCTTGCGCGCACGCTGGGCGCTTCCACTAACAGCGACTTTGCTGCTGTTGCTACTCGTTTGAGCAAGTTTGCCCAAAATGGCCAGCTTTCTATCTTCAGTGGTAACTGGTTTGATGCCGATGACGGTACCGCTTACGCCTTGCCGCCTGAAGCAAACCTGCTTTTGACCACCCACTACTTAGAGGCATTGCAGATGCAATCGAAGGCATCTGAAATTGCAGGCCTTCTGGGTGGCAAGATGCCGCACGTTATGACACTTGTTCCTGGTGGTACAGCATTTGTTCCTACCGAGCAAAAGCTTGATGACTTAAAGATGCTCATCAAAGACCTGAAGGCTTGGGTCGACGACACCGTTCTTCAAGACACCCTGGCGCTGGCTCAGTTCTATGGCGTTGCTACCACGTTTGGTAAGGGCGTTGGTCGCTATATTTCTTGGGGCGTTTTTGAGGGTCCGAAGTTCCCCTATGGCGACTACACCGAGCAAATGAAGAACCGCTACTTGCCTTCTGGCGTGCTTGATAAAGACCTGAAGCTTTCCGAGCCCGATGAGAGCAAGATTCACGAGTATGTTGGTCACTCTTGGTACAAAGGTGAAGCAACGTATCAGTCTCCGTACTTTGTAACTGAAGGTGAATTCACCAGCTATTACAAAGAAGAAGGCAGAACCGATAAGAACCCCGGTACCGTGGGCGATCGCTACAGCTGGGTTAAGGCTCCAAACTACGATGGTAAGCCTATGGAAGCTGGTCCGTTCTCTCGTATTTTGGCTGCTTACACGCGTGGTCATTCCCGCATTAAGGGCATGGTGGATGACATGCTTGAGGCAACCGGTTTGAGCTTGACCGATTTGCAATCCACGCTTGGTCGTGTTGCTGTTCGTCAGATTGAAACGGTATACGTTGCTGAGCTTATGGAAGAGTGGTGCGATGAACTGATTGAAGCCGTAAAGGGTGGCGATTCTTCGTACTTCAGCGCTCCTAAAGTTACCACTGGTTCGGGTACGGGCTTCTGGGAAGCTCCTCGTGGTGCGCTTTATCACTCCGAGAAAGTTACCAATGGCAAGATTGATGGTTACCAGATTATCATTCCTTCCACCTGGAACTTGGCTCCGCGCAGCGAAAAAGGCGAGCATGGCCCGCTTGAGCAGGCACTTATTGGCACGCCGGTGGGCACCATTGAAAAGCCCATCAATGCATTGCGTACCGTTCACAGCTTTGACCCCTGTACTGCTTGCGCTGTACATGTGTCTCAGCCTTCAACTGGTAAGCATTTCGAAACGGTAACTTCTCCTTGGGGGGTGAAGTAAATGGCACATCTTGCACATTACCGTGAGGCGCATCCGCTGCCGTTTGTTATTACCCACTGGATCAACCTGATTTGCATGTTCATTTTGATCTTTACGGGCTTTTACATTCATTACCCGTTCTTCCCGCTTTTCATGAGCGTTGCGCGTGGTTTGCACGTGTTGTGCGGCTTTGTGATTTTTATCAATTGCATCGTTCGTATTATTATGGCGTTCATTGTGAAGGCGGCTCCTGCGGGTGGTACGCGTGAGAAAACCACCGATATTCATATGTGGCTTCCTCAGAAAGACAACCGTCATCAGGGCGTTGAATGGGTAAAGTATTACCTGTTCCTGCGTAAAACGCACCCACTGGGTGGCAAGCTGGGCGTACCTCAGAAGATTTCCTACTTGCTTATTGCTCCGCTTCTGATCATTATGTTCATTACGGGCATTTGCTTGTGGCCTCCCACGGCAACCTGCGGCTTCTGCCTGGGATTGCTCTCGTGGGTTGGCGGCGCCATGAACATGCGCGTTATCCACTTCTTCATGATGTTCGTGTTCATTATCTTCTGCTTCATTCACCTGTACTTGGCTAACATTGAAGGTATTGAGCCTACCAAACTTATGTTGTTCCGCAAGGAGCATGGTGGCTTAACCTACGATCCTAACAAGCACGTGATTGTGGGCAAAGATGACATGGGCCATGCTGAAGAAGAGGCAGTAGAAGGTGCTCACGTAGCCGAGTAAGCTGTATGCGAAGCAAAGCGCTTTGTGAATGAATGAGTGAATGAAGCGCGTTTGCTTTGTACGTAAATCATGTGAAAGGGCATGTTGTGTCAGAAAAAAGTGCAGTTGC
>CAVDDP010000179.1:0-4393 GCA_963607695.1 Hallerella sp. | reverse complement strand
GTAATGGGCGACGTGATAGAAGTAGCGCGCCACATTCAGCTGGGCTGCGGCCCCATTGTGGGATGTACCTGCGTTGATGAGCTTCCGCTTGTGCCCATTGAAGAATTGTGCTGCCGCTATTACATTCGCTTTACCGTGGCAGACCGCCCCGGTGTTATGGCGGCTACGGCAGGCGTTTTTGCCAAGCACAACGTAAGCTTGTACAGCGTTTCGCAGCACGGGTCGGAAGAATCGGTGCAGGCAGGGCAGGTGTCGCTTTGCTTTGTAACGCACACGGCAGTGGAAAAAGCGCTGCGCGAAGCTTTGGCGGAAATTGCCCAGCTGAACGACGTGCAGCTTGACGAGCCCAGCGTTATTCGCGTGGTAAGCTAGTAATGGGAATTGGCGCCATTTTTGACTGCGACGGCACGCTCATGGATACCGTGGGCGGCTGGCGCAGTGTTGAAAGCGAGTTCGCGCGCATGTGCGGGCACGAGCTCTCGCTTGAAGAAGCGCAGCTGCTTGCCACCTTTACGCTGCAAGAAACGGGCGATTACTACCACAACAAGTACGGCTTGGGCAAAAGCGCAGCTCATGTGATAGAAATGGCCGATGAAATTCTGGTGAACTACTACCAAACGCAATCGGAGTTGCGCCCCGGTGTGGGTGAGTTTCTGGAAGGCTTAGCGCAGGCAGGCGTTCCCATGACGGTGGCATCTTCCAGCCCGCAGCGTTATTTGCAAGCGGGCTTGCAGCACACCGGCATCGCGGGCTACTTCAAGGGTGTATTTTCTACCGACGACGTGGGTGCTCCCAAGCGTGAGCCGCGCATTTACCTGCACGCAGCCCAGCACATGGGCAGTGCCCCCGCAAACACCTGGGGTTTTGAGGATTCCCTGTATGCCGTTCACACGCTGGTGAATGCCGGCTTTAAGTGTGCGGGCTGCTACGATCGCGACGATTCCGGCACGAAAGAGCAGCTCCAAGCTGCGGCAACACTGCTCATTCCCTCGTTCACCGCCTTTACGGTGCGGAAATTCCTGCACATTGCGTTGAGTTAGCACGCACCAGCACGCACAGGCACGTTCCAGCACGCGCCGAGGCATTTTTCCCACAAATTGAAGAAATTCTGAGAAAAATGACAGAAAAGTTGAGTTGTTGAGATTGCAAGAGGGCAATAACTACCATCCGCAAAGAGCGAAAGAAGTGCGAACTGGGCAAACGTTCATGCAGTTGCAAAAAAGTGCGGCCGAGGCGCTCGGATTTGGCGTTTTAATCTCAACAACTCGTTTTTTCTGTCAGTTATTTGGAAAAAAGTCGCAAAAAGTGAATTGCCGCGCGTTATCGTAGCCCCCTTGCGCAACATTACAGATATAATATTTCTCACCAAAAAACAAAAACCCACGGAGGTGCCTTTATGGCTTACATGCGTTTAGGAGACATTCTTATTGCCGCCGGCAAAATTGACCAGCAGCAATTAAGCGAAGCGCTACGGCTTCAAAAGCAAACCGGCCAGCGCTTAGGTGACGTTCTTATAGACAACAAAATTATTACCGAACGTCAGCTTATAGAAGCTCTTCAAATGCAGCTTGGTGTGGAATACGTTGACTTGTCGCTGGTAACTATCCCCGTTGAGCTGGTGAAATTCGTACCGCGCACCATTGCAAGAAAGTATTGCGCCGTGCCGGTAAAGCTGGTAAACGACGAGCTGTACGTTGCCATTGCCGACCCGCTGGATTTCCCCGCACAAGAAGAAATCAAAAAGGCAAGTCACAAGCACGTTATCCCCATGATTTCCACGCGCAACTCCATTGAGCAGGCCATTGCCACGCTCTACGGCAACGAGGGTACCGCCCGCGCCATGGAGGAAATGAAGCAGGAAGCTCTTGGCTCGCAGCAAGACATTGTACCCGCCGCCCTGGCGCAGCAAACGGAAGACCAATCGCAGGCACCTACCATCCGCTTTGTGAACTCGGTTATTGAACGCGCCGTAAACGAGCGCGCAAGCGATATTCACCTTGAGCCGCAGGGTAACGAAATGGTGGTGCGCATGCGCATTGACGGCATTCTGCGCAAAATGTTCACGGTGCCCGCCAACTTGCAAAGCGCGGTAATTTCCCGCCTGAAAGTTATGGGCAACATGAATATTTCCGAGCGCAAAATTCCGCAGGATGGCCGCGCCATGGTACAAGTGCGCGATCACGAAATTGACCTGCGTATTTCTAGTATGCCCACGGTATATGGCGAAAAAATAGTGCTGCGCTTGTTGGACAAATCGCAGCAAATTGTGTCTAGCGAAACCATAGGCCTGGTGGGCGAAGACCTGCAAAAATACGAAAACCTGCTGAAAAACAGCAGCGGCGTTATTCTGGTGGTGGGCCCCACAGGTTCGGGCAAGTCAACCACCATGTGCGCCATGCTGCAAGAATTAAGCAGCGAAGAAACCAACATCATGACGCTGGAAGACCCGGTGGAATACAACATTCCCGGCGTAAATCAGTGCCAGATCAACGAGAAAACGGGCATGACGTTCGCCAACGGCCTGCGCGCCATTCTGCGCCAGGACCCCGACGTTATTTCCGTAGGCGAAATTCGCGACGGCGAAACGGGCACTATTGCTATTCGTTCCGCTATCACCGGCCACCTGGTGTTATCTACATTGCACACCAACGACTCCGTTTCTGCCATAGACCGCCTGGTAGACATTGGCGTTGAGCCC
Organism: Hallerella sp.; assembly: GCA_963607695.1. GTDB lineage: Bacteria > Actinomycetota > Coriobacteriia > Coriobacteriales > Eggerthellaceae > CAKUOV01. The sequence goes on along the minus strand of CAVDDP010000179.1, from coordinate 1,695 downwards.
TACCTGATTGCAAGCGCGTTGCGCGGCGTTATCTCTCAGCGCCTGGTGCGCAAAATTTGCCCGCATTGCAAAACGGCCTACACGCCAACGGCAGAAGAGCTTGAGATTTTGGGTATTCGGGGGCAAGAAGCGGCCGCAGCTCTTGCGCGCGGCGACATTAAATTCTACAAAGGTGAAGGCTGCTCGGAGTGCTACCACACGGGGTATCGCGGGCGCCGCGGCGTTTTTGAGATTTTGACCATTTCGGAAAAAATGCGCAAGCTCATAAGCGATGGCGCCAGCTACGATGAGCTGTATGCCGCCGCAAAAGAAACAAACTTCGTAACGCTGCGCGACAACTGCCGCCAGCTGGTGTTATCAGGCGAAACTACCGTGGAAGAAGCAGCAAAGACCATCAACTCAACAGTGGAGTAGGTGGGGCTGCTGCCAGCCGCAGGCAGCCGCCCGCAGCCGCCGCCGCCGCAGCCGCAGGCAGCCGCCGCAGCCGCCGCAGCCGCCAGCGAACCGAAACAGGAAAAGGGAGCGCACATGCTCAACATTGAAGACCTTATAGCTCAAGCTCAGGCAGCGGGCGCATCAGATATTCACCTGGTGTGCGGCTTGCCCGTAAAGTGCCGCATCAATGGCACCATCCAGTCGCTCGCAAGCCAGCCGCTTTCGCACGAAGACTGCGAGCAGTACGCCCAAGCACTTGCCGGCGCCCGCTACGAGGAAATGAAAGAAATAGGCGAAATTGACCTTGCCCGCAGCTTCACCTGTGGCGCGCGCACCAGAATTAACATCTTTCGCCAGCGCGGCAGCGCCAGTGCTGCCATTCGTATTTTGGCAGATCATATCCCCGAAGTGGAAGAGCTTATGTTGCCGCCGGTTATCTCGCAATTTCCGGCATACCAAACGGGCATTGTGCTGGTAACGGGCGAAACGGGCTCTGGTAAATCCACCACGTTGGCAGCGCTTATCAACCGCATTAACCACACACGCAACGCTCACATTATCACGCTGGAAGACCCCATTGAATACGTATACACGCCTGACCAGTGCGTTATCAACCAGCGCGAAATTGGTACCGACACCCAAAGCTACGCTAACGGCTTGCGCGCCATTCTTCGTGAAGACCCCGACGTTATCCTTATTGGCGAAATGCGCGATCTTGACACCATTTCCACGGCGCTTACCGCCGCAGAAACAGGCCACCTGGTTTTTGCCACGTTGCACACCAATTCCGCCGCCGATTCCATCGACCGCATGGTAAGCGTGTTCCCGCAGGGGCAGCAGCGCCAGGTGCTCATGCAGGTTTCTACCACGTTGCGCGCCGTGGTGTCGCAGCAGCTGCTGCCGTGTAAAAGCGGCAAAGGGCGCGCGGTGGCATGCGAAATTATGGTTGCGAACAGCGCCATTCGTAATTTAATCCGCGAAGGAAAAACGCCGCAAATAGATAGCTACATTACCATGAACGCGCAAAACGGCAGCATTACCATGGATAACGCGTTGCAAAAAATGGTGCGGGAAGGCATAATTTCCCCCGAGGTAGCGCTGGCGCATTGCCGCGACCACGAAGAGTTTGCCAACGCCCTGAACCGGCGGCTTTGAGCCGGTACTCGCAATGTTAGCAACGCATAGGCGCGGCGCAACACAAAAGCACAACGCATAGGCGCGGCACAGAAAGATAACCCCCCCGAGGTGACCAACACATGA
>CAVDDP010000178.1:0-4402 GCA_963607695.1 Hallerella sp. | reverse complement strand
CAGAATTTCGTGGTATAAGCGTAAGCACCACGAAATTCAAGCACAGGACTGACGCACGAATGCCCTTCGCCGCCATGCCCTCGTGTAAAGCGTGCAGGTAGAGGGCATTCGGCGACACGGCTCAGCTTGGATAATGCTTCTCTGGAACAACTTCAAGCACGCACGCACTTATCCACAGCTTCGCAGAGTCGCCTCAACCCTCTGCCTGCACGCTTTATGCTTGCGTCTTCTATTTGTCGTTGGGGTGGGTGGCTCCTTCAGGGAAGAAGGGGCATTTGTCGCGCAGGCATTCAGCGTTGCGCGGGAACCAATGACAGGTTATGCTTTCGGGCATTTCTAAGGCAACGCCCGTTTTTTCCTGGGTGAACTTTGCCGCTTCTTCAATGGCAACAAAGCCGGTGCGCTTGCAGCAGCGAGGGCCACCATATACCGCTAAGCGCCCTAAAATGCGCGACGTTAACTCCTGGCATTGTGCCCACGCATCAACTGCCATAGGGGAAGACCCCGAAACAATACTCCAGAACTGCCCGGCGCTTACAGCTGCACCACAGGTGCCCCAAAAACCGCAGGTACCACCCGGAACTTGTAAGCTGCGCTTCTTCATTTCCTCTAGTGCTTTTTGCTTGTCAAGTTTGCCGCTAGCGTTGGCATAAGCGGTAAGCAGGCAGGCGCCAACAAGCGTGTGATGTTCAGGGCCATTGGGGTAAATGGCGTTTTCATCCATCATATGGCTTGCCAGTTCAACGGGGTTTTTCGATGTTGCATCAAGCAGGTATTCAATGCTTAAGCGCACCCCTTCGCTTCGGTGGCACGCATCGCAAACGTAGTGACCATCTTCGCAGGCGCAGTGGCCCATTTCTGTTTTGCCACAAATTTCGCAGGTGTATTCTTGTGCTTCGGGGCTGTACACAATGGGTTTCCCGCAAACAAGGCAATTTGCTTTTCCAATAGACATGTTGCTAACCTCTCTCTTTGGTTTTATAACAGCCAGCATCTTCTCATGCCGGCTTATTACTACTCGCTCCACTTCACCGTTTTCTTAATAAGAATGCCAAGCAGGCAGTCCAAAACGGTTACCACCAAGCCAACGCAGATAATGCCCGCAACCACATTCGTGTAGTTGCCGTAGTTGGTGTAGTTCAACACAAAGTAGCCCATGCCGCTGGTGGCGCCATACATTTCTGCCATAACCAGCATAAGCATGCCGGTTGCCAGCTGCACTTTCATGCCACTTACCATGCTGGGGTACATATACGGAAGCATTATTTGAAAAATAATCTCGGGGGTAGAAAGCCCCATCATGCGGGCGCTTTCAATAACGCGTTTGTCCATGGAGCCCACGCGCAAAATGGCGTTGAGCAGCGTGGGCCAGAAAATGCCCAGGAAAATGGCCATAATGGCGGCGCTGCGGAAGTTTGGCATAAGCATAATCAAATACGGCGCAAATACAATGGCGGGGATTGGTGCCAGGGCGCGCGCAATGGGGTACACCGTTTCTTTCAATTTGGGCAGCCAGCCGGCAAAAAGCCCCAACACATTCCCCAGAATTAAAGCGCTAAAGTAACCCGCGCCCAAAAGCGTAAGGGAAGAGGCAATGTTTTTCAGAAGCTCTTTGTGCAGTTTGGGGAAAACGTTGAACACGTTTTCAGGCAAAGGAATTAATACGGGGTGGGTAAGTTTAAGGTCGGTGGAGCAAATTTCCCACACTATTAAGAATAGCCATACCACAATAACAATGTAGCTTGACGATGCTTTGCGGTCGTTCACAAAAAAGCGCCACAAGTACAGCGCTTCAATAAGAACAGCGGCAACATAGAACGCAACGGGTGTTTGCGGTGTCATTTTGCCGGGGATGGCAATGGCAACAAGCAGTACCACAAACAAAATGTTTGCCAATATAAAGGAAGGGCACAAAACTTTCCCTTTGCCGTGCTTTACGGTTGTTGGTGCCGCTTTGGTGGTTGCTGCCGCTTTGCCACTCTTTTTACTCTTAACTGTTGCAGATACCTTATTCATCTTCGCCCCCACGTGCTGTTGCTTCGAATAGCTGTAGAACTTCCTCTTTTATGGCGCGCAAACGAACATCGTCGTAAACGGCCTCTATGCTGTGGGTGCGATCAGGGGGAAGCTCAAAAACCTTGATGATGTGCTTAGGCTCCATGAACACAATGCGGTCGGCCAGAATAAGCGCTTCATCAATGTCGTGGGTTACAAACACTGCTGTTTTGCAACAGGAATCTGCCCATAAATCCATGAGCAGCGTTTGCAGTTTCCCACGAATCATGGGGTCAAGAGCGCCAAAGGGTTCATCCAAAAGCATTATCGGCGCATCTATGGCAAGAGCGCGCGCAATAGCAACACGCTGGCGCATGCCACCGGAAAGCTGGAAAGGGAACCGATGTGCCGCTTCGTTTACTCCCACTTGTTTCAGCAGGTCACGGGCTTTTTCTTCCGCCTGCGCTTTAGAGATGTTCTTATTTGTTTTTCTCAGGGCAAACACAACGTTTTTAAGTGCTGTTTGCCAAGGGAAAAGCGAATAGCTTTGAAACACAATGGATCGGTCGGGGCCAGGCCCTTCAATGGGGGTGCCATCAATCAGTACTTCGCCTTGCGTTGGCATGGCTAGGCCGGCAAGTAAATTCAGCATGGTGGACTTGCCGCAGCCGGAATGCCCTACCAGGCACACAAATTCGCCATCGGCAATATTCAGGTTAATGTTTTCCAGTGCTTCATACGTTTCGGTACCGTCAACGTATGAGTAACTTACCTCTTTAAATTGAATAGAAGGCATGGTGCTCCTTTGCAGCTTTCTCTGCGCCATAAACGCACAAGCGCGCCCACCACGTTTGGCAGGCGCGTTTGCTTGGAGGGTCAAATTTAAATTACATACCCAACGTGTTGTGCGCCTTGTACTCGGTCATTAATCCCTCGTAGAATTCTTTGTTGTTGCCACGAGAAATCAAAGTTTGCAGCGCATTGTAGTAAATGGAAGAATCCATGTGGCTTAAGATGAGGCTCTTGTCGGTGTTCTCTAAGTCACCGTTGTCTACCATGTCCTCGTAGAACGATTTTACGTCGTTGGTCATGGGGTCCATCTCAAACTTCATAGCAGCGGTATACGTGCCGGCAGAATACATGGTTGCCTCAACGTATTCTTTAGGCTGGCCAGAGTTTGCCATAATGGTGGCAATGCTGCCCTCTTTGTCGTTGTTGATGTCGCACAAGCCACGCAGGTTAGCAATTTCAAACTTCAGCAAAGCAGATTTCTTGTTTTCAAAAGCGTTGCGGTTGGTGGTTTGACGGCAGCAGGGGAATTCATGACCCATAAGCTCGTTGGGGCGAAATGCTACAGCAACAGCAGAGTCTTGAATAGCGGTGTAGCCATAACCAGAGTTTACGAAGCACATGTCAACTTCGCCCTTCTTTACGGCTTCAACTTCGGCAGCGCTGCTTTCCAGCAAAATGAACTCAACGTCGTTGCCTTCGTCAATGGAGCCAATCTTTAAGCCTTGCTTGCGCAACCAGGATTTAATGGCCATGTGTCCTGTTTCCATACGGAAGCATGCAATTTTCTTACCCTTGAAGTCTTCAGCCTTCTTGTAGGAATCTTTGTTTTCAGCCAGCGTTACGCATTCAGAGCCGTCCAAAACGGTGCCGCCAAAAATAACCAGGTCATCACCCTGTGCAATGTAGGTGCAGGCAGGAATTGAACCATAAGGAACAACATCGATTGTGCCCTTAGAAAGTGCAGGCATAATCTCGGGGAAGCCGCCGCCAAAAGGCTGTTGGGTAACGTTGAGGCCTTCTTCTTCGTAATAGCCTTTTTCAATAGCTATAGCAATGCTTGAGGTTTTGGTGTCTTTGATATTGGTAACAACCGTTAATTCCTCGGTTTCGCTGTTAATCTCAATAGTGGCAATGCTTGAGCTTGCAGAAGCGCTGGCAGAAGCACTTGCGCTTTCAGTAGAGCTAGAGCTGGAGCAGCCCGCAAGGCCTAATCCTGCAACAGCTGTTGCGGTTGCGGCAACAAAGCCGCGGCGAGTAAGGTTTGACATTCGGTGAACTTCCTTTCGTTCTTTCTTCCCCCAAAGCACCCTGTTGTAGGTAGGTGGGCGCTTTGCAATTACGTGCCTCTATGCCAGTATTATTACAACTTGCGCATAATAGACACTTACCAATACTGGTGCAGAACTATACCGTTTGCGCCCTTTCATTTCAAGTATTTTTTTTGCATGTGTAACGCTTACCTTGCTGGTTGCCTCAACATCGCGAAGCGCGCAGGCAGAAAGGGGCATTCGCCTCAAGCTCGCTTGGATAATGCTTCTCTGGCGCTTATGGTTAATGAGCGTTAGTTGCTGAATATACGAATGCATTTTGCACCCACTTATCCTGCTTCGATATC
>CAVDDP010000177.1:0-4426 GCA_963607695.1 Hallerella sp. | reverse complement strand
CGCCTAGGCGCTTCGCAGCGTCGAGTTATTCCGCCGTTCGGCAGAACGGCGGAATTCTAAAAGCAGGTCCAGCCGCCGTCGCACTTAATTTCTTCGCCATTTACATAGCGCGATTGTTCGCTTGCGAGAAAAAGGATGGCATCGGCTAAATCTTCCGGCATGGCAAGCTCGCCCGAAAACTCAAGAAGCCTGCTGGTTTTATCAAAGCCGTATTCGTTTGCTGGTGGCATAACCAGCGGAATGTCGGTAATCACACCACCGGGCGAGATTGCATTGCAACGAATACCCTGCTCCATGTACATAAACGCCGTGTTCTTTGTGGCTGCAAGCACTGCCCCTTTGCTGGCACAATACGCCGCACCCGACGTTTGATGCGTGGCGCCTACCGAGCAAATGTTCACGATGGCACCGCCCGATTCCTGCGCCAAAAATTGCTTGCACTCTTCACGCATGCCATACATCAGGCCAAACGTGTTTGTTTGAAACACAGCGTGAAGCATTTCATCAGACATATCGGCAATGGCAGTGTTGTCGTCCATAATTCCCGCATCGTTTACGGCAACGTCCAACCTACCAAACGCTTCTACCGCTGCGTTTACCATGCCCACTGCGGTTGCAGGGTCATCCACATCTCCTGCGTAGTAAATCATTTCACCCGGGTAGTCTTTGCATTCCTCTACCAGTTCCTGCAAGCGCTCTTCGCGGCGCGCTACTGCTACCACTTTTGCTCCCTCTTGGCAGAAAAGCGCTGCTGTTGCGCGGCCAATACCTGCCGAGGCACCCGTTACTATGCACACTTTATCTTGTAAACGTTTCATAGTTTTCCCCTTAACAAAAAACTTTGTCTACTACTACTGCGGGCGAATCGTTGCATCCCACGGTAAGTTGCGCTCCATCAGGCACATCGGCGCGAATGGTAGCAAACCCAATGTTTTTATCCACGGTGTAACCATAAATAGTTTGTGCGCAGCGGCCAACTTCCACGCCATACCAATACACGCGCTCCCAAATGGAAATGTCCTCGGTTGATTCACGCGAAAACTCAAGCCCCACCATGCGATACTTCGGGTTTTCTTTGCGCGCAAGCGCCGCTTCTTTGCCAATGAAATCCTTATCGGCGCAAACCGCCCAGCCTAGGCCACATTCATAGGGGCTTAAGTGCTTGAAATCCTGCTTTAAGGCAAAACCTTTTTCCATGGGAATGGAGCGCACGTACACTTCCAGCGTTTGCAGTTCACGGCCGCCTGCTGCCTCTACCGCTTCAAGTGCTGCTTCGTGAATTTCCGCACTTTTATCAAAAGCGCAATAAATCTCGTAGCCATTTTCACCTGTAAAGCCCGAACGATGAACATACACGGGAACTTCCCCTATTGTGCGCTTGCACACCGCAAAGCGCTTCAGGTCATCAATAGGCTTGTTGAGCAGGGCATTCATAGCACGTACACTCTCAGGGCCCTGCACGGCATACATGTCCCAGTCATACGTTATGAGCTTTGCCTGAATAGCGGCACTGCCCTTGTGCTGCTCAATCCAGGGCAACAAGCGCGGGCCGTACAAATCCGATACCCAATACATGCCTTCATCCATATGCATCACAATAACGTCGTCGATAATTTCGCCCGCTTCATCAAGCGAAGCCGTGTACTTTGTTTTGCCTACCGGCACTTTTGCCAGATCACTCACGTAAATTTTTTGCAGCACTTCCAGGGCATCTTCGCCCGTAATTTCTACCAGGTCATGCGTCCAGCGATAAAGCCCCACGCTTTCACGAATGGCTTTTGCATCGGCACGCGCCACCGCATCTTCCTTAAACAACATTCAAACGCACCCCCTTACAGCATTCTTAAATCTTCTTTGCGGATTACTTTGATAAACATATCTTCGTCATCCCTGCCTTCAATAACGCACGACCACTCAGGGCTCACCAGCGTTTTTGCGGCGCCGTTCCATTGAGCCTCATACGCATCTACCAGCTCATCTAAAGGTGCCATTTCGTAGCGCGCCGTGAAATCTTCCGATTTCACCTTGATCCACGTTTCATCGCTTGTCCAACGAACCATTTCGTAGGGAACTTGCTGAACATCCAGCATGTAGCGAATGTAGCCGCCCAAAATGCGCCCGTCATTTTCGTCCATTTCATGAGGAACGCCCAGATAGGCACGCAGGCCTTCCTTTGCAAAGGGGTCAATGAACTGGTTTTTGCCCGCCGTTGCAAACACAATGCGAAATACACGCAAGAATTCGTCTTCATCAGGCGCCATATCTTTAATTGCCATCATGGGGAACTGAACCGACCACACCCAGCCCATTTGCGCTACCCAGTGATACGCTGTTTCAAGCGAAGTTTCTTCGCCAAAGTTTTGCGTGTACTGGCCGTTTCGCAAGCACTGACCTTCTTTAACCATGCGCTCGCGCGGTGTGTCGTGAATGGGGTCAACCGGTTGCTGCATGTGGTCAAGCCAATCTTGTTTGGGCAGGTTGTATACGTCGCGGCGCTCGGCCACCACGCGGCAATGCTTGTTGCCGCAGCCGCGCGCCTGACACATGTTAAGCGCTACTTCGTTTTCGGTACCATTGCTTGAGGCAAGGTCGAAATTTGCAGTAAACATGCTGGTAGTCATGTTGCAAAGCTCACTGCCCACAATATCCCACGGGCAGGTGTCCAGCTCTTTTTCCACCCGGTTGCGCGTGAACTGCACCACGCGGCCTGCCATGTTTTCCCATTCATCGCCCGAGTCGCCGGTAATACCGCCAAGCCAGCTGGATTTTTCGCACAGCTCGGGAATGTTGAACGCCTCGTAAAGCGACGCATTCACGTAATCTTTCTGCTCTTCGGGCGTACCTGCAACTGCCATGTTCATCATGTTCGCAATGTCGCAAATGGCATTGGTGCGCTCTTCCCAGCTGGGCTCAAAAATGCGCATAACTTGAAAGAGGTTTGCCGTCATAGCAGCAATTTGCCTGTTTATCTGCCGGTATGCCTCCTCTTCCGTAATAAGTTTGCCCCATGCGGTAGCAAAACATTTACGGGTTTCCAGTTTTTCTTTCAGCATGATAATCCTCCTATCTGTAGTGCTGTAACTTCACTATAGAAGGAAGCGTGCCGGCGGCGTATTCTACAAAAGAGTGGGTTTTAAGAAGGCTCGCCCGTACATTTTGTATTTATTTCGCTTAACGCAGAAGGCACAGGGGGCGTAAGCAGGCACAATGCAAAGCCGCAAGCCCTACAATATGTAGCAGTTATTGCCTGTGCGCACGCATTTTTACTTGACGCTTTGTGCTTCCCAAACTATAGTGGTAGGCACCTGTGGTCAGGAGGTTTACCACTATGAAACTCATGACAGATATCCTTTATTGGCGCCTGAAAGAAAAACTTTCAACCGTTACGCTTAAAAGCAAACCGGCCAGCAGTCACGCCAATGAACTGGTTTTAAACCGCCCCGAGTTCTATTTGAATCAAACGCAGCATTTTGAGAAGAACTGCGTGTATGTGTGTTCCGCCGACCATCTTCCCCAAAACCCCCGGCTCAATGAAAACGTATGCCTTGTTTGCCTGGGAACGCATTGGAATTTAAACGCCTATTATGGCAGGGCAAGCGTTATTTCGGTTGAGGGCAATTGGGATATTTTTCGCGTGTTCAACGCTGTACAGGAAATTTTTAACCAATACGACGCTTGGGAAGAAAAACTGCACACCCTTTTGAGCCACGGCGCTAATCTAGAGCAAATGCTTAACGCAAGTAAGGATATTTTTGGAAACCCCCTGCTTCTCATTGGTTCAGACTTTCGCTATTTAGCGGTAACGGAAGAAACCTATTTGAAAGAAAAGCTGGGCATACAGTTTGACACGCAATCGTTTGATGTAGAAAAAATGGCAACATTTTTGTCGCTGCATGATATTTCTATCCACGTTCATGAGCCCTTGCTTTTAGAGCTTCAGGGAAACCGCACACTTTCGGTTAATATTTTTGATCAGGAAGAATATTTGGGTTGCCTTACCCTGTTTGAGGGATATCGCTGTTTTCAGGAATCAGACAAAGCGTTAGCGGTTTTCTTTTCAAAGCTATTGCAGCAGGCTATTCAGCAAAACCCTGTTTTGGCAAGCGCGCGTACAGCAGTTCGCCGCGCACTTCGTAGTGTTATTACAGGCGAAAGCATTACCTTTGAGTACAGGCGCGCATTGAGCGCCGAAAGCGAAAATGCAACGTGGCTGTGTGTAAAGCTTATCCCGAAATTAGGCAACACATACCTTCCTGGGTCATATCTTTCAGCGGCACTTGAAGAGCGCTACTCGGGGGCATTCGCTTTTGAACTGGGTAATGCAGTAGCAGCATGCATTCCCGTGGAACAAGCAAAGAAGGAATCTGCTGAATCGCTTTTGCCGGTACTAGAGAAACTGGGTGTTATCTGCGGAGTTTCTTCGCCC
>CAVDDP010000176.1:0-4486 GCA_963607695.1 Hallerella sp. | reverse complement strand
AATGCGTAGACCGCTTTTCGGTGTACAAGGGAACCGTATTTGAAGATGCGCGTTATACCCGCTGGATTGAGCGTTTTCTTACCGCAACGCAAAATGCCATTGACGCCTGCGCGCCGCCCCAGGGGGCGCGGCACATCATCAATACCGAAACGCTTCCCTCGCATTTTCTTTTGCCCGATAAAGGCAAAGGGGAAGGGGAAGCGGAAGGGGAAGCGCCCCGCGTGCAAGCAGTGCCCGCCGCGCAAGTTGCATCTGCCGTACAAGCCGCGTCTGTCACGCCTGCGCCCGCCACGGCTGCCAGTGGTGCGTTTGTAGATTGGGAGCGCCCTATTCTGGGAGAAGTTGCGCAAGATCTGGCATTTTTTGTGGCGCCCAGCACCACGTTTTGGGACAGCAATTATCTGTTTCCACATGAAGATATCCAGGCATTTTTGGATTTGTACTGGCAAGCAGTAGACAAGCGCTTTGAAAAGGGCAGCTTTGAAGCGCGATTTGATGCGTATTTGGCGGTATCGGTTTTGCGCAGTCAAACGTGGTTTTGCAAGAATGCAGCGCGCTATGCGCCCACTTCAAACATGCAGAATGCGCACACCGTGCAGCGAACGTTTGATAAATGGGATATCTATACCTCCGATGAGTTTAATGAAATGCTTATGCGGGAATGTTTTTAAGATAAAAAATGCACGTTATTGTGTATAAATTTACGTATTGCGAACAATCGTAAGCACCTTTCATGTATAATTCCTGCACAAAGCTACAAAGTTTTAGTTTTTTGTGGTGTAAGTATGATTGTAGTGATACAATGCACAAAGTTTGAGATGAAATCTATCGTTTACGAGAAAAGGAAGTAAAATGTTAAAGAAAATTGCAATGCTTGCTGCAACAGCTGCACTCGCTCTGACCTTGCCTTGCTTGGCATTTGCTGAGGGAAGCCCCACAGGCAACAACCAAGACACAGCAACCGGTACGAATTCAACTGTTACCGTTGAATCAAACGCAACCGACTATGCAAACCTTGTTGTTGAACCTGCTACAACACCTTCGAATGTTTCCTCTATTGCTGTTGGTACCGTTGTTGATACCTATTCCGTTTATATGGATGATGGTTCCGACCTCACCGGTTCGGTAACGATTACCTTTAATGTTGGCACGAAATATGCAGGTAAAACTGCTCACGTGTATGTGATTCATGGAACCGATGCTTCTGGTGCTGCTTCAGAACTTACTTCAAAGGTTGTTTCTGCCGATGGCACAGTTACCTTCACAGTTGATGCTCTTTCATACTACACTGTTTCTGTTGATGAAAGCGCCTCAGGTGTTGCTTCTGATTCTTCAGCAAAGTCTCCAAGTACAGGTGCTAACCCCATGGGCTTAGCAATTGCTGCTGGTGCTGTAGTTGTTCTTGCTGGTGCAGTTGTTGTTGCTCGCAAGAAAATTGCTGAATAACATATAACCTTGTTCGTAAACTTGGGAATATTTAATGAAGCCCGCTCATGCGGGCTTCTTTCTGTTCGCTAGATGTTTACAATACAAACGCTTATAGCCAAACGCCTCTCATAAAGAAAGAAGCATAATGACAGAATCGCATGCACCAAAACACGCTAAGAAGGTTGTTTCGCAGCAAACTGCGTTGGAACCCGATAATGGTGTATATTCTGCCCAGGGTGCTACTGAGCGTAAGGGAAAAACATCTCTTCCGAACACAAGTAAAGAGGAATTAGGCAACAAGAAAAAGCGCAGTAAGAAGCACATCGTAATTTCTGTTGTGGTGTTTGTGCTGGTGCTAGCGTTATGCGTTGGCGGTTATTTTGGCTACAACGTGTACAATAATTGGCGCATGGCTGAAGATGCAAAAGCAGCAGCTTTAGCGGCAGCGCAAGAAACTGCTGAACAAGAGGCTGAAGAAAAAGAGCAGCCGGTGCAAGAAGCGGTAGAAAACCCTATTGATTTCGCAGCGCTTCAGGAAGAAAACCCTGATATCTATGCCTGGATTACCATCCCGGGCACCAATGTTGATTATCCTATTTTGCAAAGCACACTTGACGATAATTATTATCTTCGCCGCGACGAAACAGGTAATTATGCTGAATATGGTGCCTTGTTTACGCAAAGCTGCAATGCACTTGATTTCAGCGACCCGGTAACGGTTGTCTATGGCCATTGTGCGGCAGACGATGCCTATTTTGCCACTCTTCATTATTTTGAGAATGAAGAATTTTTTGATGCCTATCAAACAATATATGTTTACACAGCTACTCACTGCTATACCTATCAGGTAATTGCTGCGTATCAATACGATGACAGACATATTATGAATTCGTATGATTTTTCGCGTGAGAGTGTGCGCCTTTCGTATTTTCAAAGCATTTTGAATCCCGAAAGTGTTTTAAGTAATGTGAGAGAAGGGGCATCGCTTGATGCCAATAGTAAAATTCTGCAATTAAGCACCTGTATGTCTACCTACATTGTTGCTGATACGCGCTATATTGTTACGGGGGTGCTCGTAAGTGAGCAAGTTACCTACTGATTCTGATTACATAACGGTGCCAGCAACTTCGGCACCGTCGAACGTTCAAGGCGCTTCATTAAATAAAAAGGAGCCTACCTCTGCGGTATCGCCTTCTGCTTGTGCTGCTCATTCTGCTCATAGTAGTGCAGCTCAAGCTGCCCCTGCTGGTGCAGCTAAAGCTGTTCTTGCTGGTGCGGCAAAAGTTCCTGCTGCCTCTACTATGCCGGCGCGGCAACCTGTTCAAAAAGAATTTGAAGAGCTTGACTGGGACGATCCATCGCTTGCAAAAGCGGCTCACATGAGTAAAAGCAGCAATGAAGTGCGTAAAGTGGTGAAAAAAAAGAAGCGCCATAAAAAGCGTAATAAGCGCATTAAGATTGCTGTTATTATCTTGATTGTTCTATTGGTTCTTGCCGGTGCGGCGTATGCGGGTGTTTCCATGATGCGCCACCAGGGCGAAGAATCTATGCATGTTGATTATACCGAGGGCGAAACCGTTACGTATAACGGCAAAACATACCAGTACAACAAGAATATTGTTTCGGTTTGCTTTATGGGGTACGACCGTTATGACAGCGGAACTACTTCTGACAATGAAGCGTCTGGTCAGGCGGATGCCATTATTGTTTTAACGCTTGATACACAAACGGGAAAAACAACAGCAATTGTTATTCCGCGTGAAAGTATGGTGGAAGTAGATACCTTTGCGCAAGGCTCATTTACGGGAACCGCAGTTAAGCAAATTTGCCTTGCCTTTGCCTATGGCGATGGAGCAGAAACTTCTGCAGAAAACGTGGTGACATCGGTCAAGCGTGTTCTGAATAACATGCCCATCAACTATTACGTTGCGCTTAATCGCCAGGGAATTATTCCCTTAAACGATGCTATTGGTGGTGTTACGCTTACTTCCTTAGAAGATGTTCCCGATACCGATATCAAAGAAGGCGAAGAAGTTACCCTTTTGGGAAGCGATGCATACTACTATGTGCAGCGCCGTGAGTGGTGGGGCACGCAAGGCACGATTGATCGTATGGATCGCCAGGCGCAGTACATAAAAGAGTATGCAAAAGAAGTTATGGAACAAGCTACTCAAGCAGGTGGCTTGAGCGTTTTGACAGGCTTGTACAATACGGCGCTTGATTACACCACTACTAACTTAGGAGTAAGCGAGTTTAGTTATCTTGCCAGTGTTCTTTTGGATAAGGGAGTTACCGATATAAATGTAATAACGTTATCGGGCTCTATAATTCAGGGAACCGACTACGCCGAGTTTACCCTGGATTCTCAGAACACTTACCAGGTAGTTTTAGACACCTTTTATACTCCGGTAGAAACCAGCGAGAATAACTGATAAGATAGCAACTATCGCTTTGATGAAAGGAATTGTTCCCGTATGACCTTGCTTGAACTTCTTCAGCTGCTACGAAAGAAATTAGCGCTGGTTATTATTCTTCCTGTTGTGTTTGCGCTTGCAACAGCTGTTTATTCCTATGGTTTTATGGAAGATCAATATACGTCGGAAGTGCAGTTGTACGTTTTGTCGCGCAACCAATCGAGTCAAGATCAATCGAGCTTAACCAGTTCTGATACTACGGTGTCTCAGCAATTAGCAAACGACATTGCGGTTATTGCTGATACGCCCAAAGTGCGCAATGCTGTTATGAAATCATTGGGCATGAACAGCTTAGATGATTACACATTAAAAGTTGAAAGCTCCACTACTAACCGTATTATCACGCTTACTGTTACTTCGAGTAATGCAAATTCCGCATCGCGTGTTGCCGATGCTTTCGCTAAAGAAACCGCAGATTGCTCTGTTGAGAGCATGAACTTGGAAGCAGTCAATATTATTGACGATGCAACAACTCCCGAAAAACCAAGTGGTCCAAACCGTCCTTTGTACATTGCTGTGGCGTTTTTGGCAGGGCTTTTTGTGGCAGTTGCCATTGTGGTGCTTATGGATATGCTGAACACCAC
>CAVDDP010000175.1:0-4496 GCA_963607695.1 Hallerella sp. | reverse complement strand
GTTTTCCAGCAGCGCACGCAGCTTCTTGTTCGCGTATTGGGTGCTTTTCGTGGTAAGGTCATGGCGCGCCGCTGTTGTTTCCGACACGTTTACCATGGGCAAGCCGTTCAGAATGCGGTGCAGCATTGTTTTAACAAAAAAGCGTGCTTGCCTCATTGAAATAGCAAGTTCAGAAGGGCTTACGATGGTTTCGGTGTGCTTAATCAACTTTTCGCGATGCTTAAGCGTGCTCAGAACATCATATGCAGCTTCTTCATCAACGGTTTTTTCGTTAAGCGCCTTCTCAACGTACTCAATTTCCCAGCGAATAATTTGAATGCGTAATTGCGTTTTTGCAGGATCTTCTTCATCAGACTCATCGGTTTTAATGCGGTTAATTCTGTCGTTATACGAGCGAATAACCACATTAACGGCATGCCTGTCTTTAGGGTCATGATCGCGCGCAAGTTCTTCTATAACGCCTCGTAGAATCTCAATTTTGGCATTGCGCTCGTCTTCGCGGCGCTGAACTTCCGTTTCGCTGGGCTCCTTTTTCCCTGCAAGCAAAGGAATTACAAAGTTCGCCAGCAAAAGCGTGATAAGAATAACGCCGCAGGCAAGAAAAATAATAAGCTCGCGCTGGGGGAAAACGTCGCCCGCAGCATTGAACCACGGCAGTGAGAAGATAATAGAAAGCGTTACTGTTCCTTTTGCGCCCGCAAGCGTCATGATTAGCGAGGTATGCACCGCTTCCTTAAATACAAAAGGCTTCTTTTGCCGCTTCGAGCGAATGGCTTCGGTGCCTAAAAGCCACAAAAAACGAATAAGCTCTAAGGCAAGGGTAATAATTACAATCATGAAAAGAAGAAAACCGTTATCAATGGTGTAATCTTCCCAGGTAGACATCATGGCTTTGGGAAGTTGCGTTCCTAAAAGTACAAACACAATGCCGTTGAGCCCAAACGAAAAAACGCTCCATACGCTTGAAGAAACAATGTTCAAGCGCGAAACAGAAGGTCCAATTTCGCGTTTTCCCATATTGCTTATCAACCCTGCGGTTACTACCGCAATAACGCCGCTTGCGCCAAAAGGCTCGGCGGCTAAGTAGATAATGAAGGGCATGAACAAGTCAAACAAAACGTGGAAGGTGGTGGAGTCTATGCCTGCCTCGCGCGTTGTTTTTGATATGAAGTTGGTGAGTATGCCCATAAGAGCTCCCACCAAAATGCCGCCAAAAAAACTCACCAGAAAGCTTCCCGTGGCACTCACAATCGAGAAAGCGCCCGTAATACAAGCAGCTACGGCAAACTGAAACGACACGATGCCGCTTGCATCGTTTATCAGGCATTCTCCTTCAAGCGTGCTTTTTTCGCGCTCGCCAATGCTTAACCCCTTGGAAAGGGAAGTTACGGCAACGGCATCGGTGGGGCCAAGCGCTGCACCTAATGCAACAGCAGCAGTTAGCGGAATTACCGGAATAAGGGAATTTACTAAAAAGCCTATAGCCAATGCGGTAACAAAAACAAGGCCAATAGCAAGCGAAAGAATAGAGCGGCGGTTTTTCCAAAGGGAACTTTTATCTGCTGCGCGCGCATCGTTGTACAGCAGGGGCGCAATGAACAAAACCAGGAAAAGCTCGGGGTCAAGGGTAATTTTAATGTAGTCTTGCGCAATAAGGGCAATAATCAAGCCTGCCCCAATTTGAATAAGAGGGCAGGCAACTTTTGGAATAAACTGGTCTAAAACGGCGGATATAAGCACGGCGGCTAGCAAAAGCAAAATAAGCTCAAGAGTTGCCATGTAAATTCCTCCAGATTACTTGTGGGTGGGTCTCCGTTGTCTTTAGAGAAGTATTATAGGGCAACTGATGTGGTGTTTTGTGGCGTACGCTGCACTTCTTTGAAAAACCAGATGTTTGTGTGCAAAATTCCTAACGATTAAAATATGCCGTTAAAGGCTCTTCCAGCCACTGGTGATTTTCAAAATCACGTATATGAAACTCCAGATGATCGCTATAGATGGTCATGTGCATTCCCCAGCTTCCACGTTCATCGGTTCCGGGTTTGTAACTGCTTCTGCACGAGCCATCATTTACGTAAATAGGGCGGCTTGCATCGCTTGCCTCAATGCCGGGGTACACATGGGTATGCCCCGATAAATACACTGCTTGAGGGTATTTACTTACCACAGCGTCTATTTTTTCGTAATCGATAAAGGAATTACGCGAGCCCCAGCTGCCCTCTTCGCTTCCCGCTACGGTATTGTTGATGGGTTCATGGCAAAAAACGTAGGTGTGCACACCCGCTGCTGCGTCGGCGGCAAGAATGCCGTCAAGCCAGGAAAGCTGCTCATCGGTCATGTCAAAGCGCACCCAGTCGCTGCAGAATTTATCGGGGCCAAGCACCACCACATGCTGGCCAGCCACCTGCGTTTCATAATACAAGCCGGGAAGGTTGTAGGCGGCTACAAAGTCTTCGCGTTGCTGTGCTACCAGCGCTTCGTTTTCGGCGTCGTCCACCACCCACAGGTCGTGGTTTCCCATGGCGATAATCATCTCATCAAGCGAGAATTCAGATTCTTGCACAATTTGCTTAAAAAGTTCGTGCTCTTCTGCGTAGCCCCGGTCGCTTAAGTCTCCAATAACGGCTATGGCGTTGGGGCGTGTTTCAAAGCTGGCAACATCGGCAAGCGCTTGCCTGAAGCGCGCAATCTCCGTGTTGCTTCCGCTGTTGATGTGCATATCGCTCATAAGCATGAAGGTGGCAAGAGCTTCGGTTGAAGGGGAAGAGGTGATGGCGCTTTCTGCTGCTGTAGAAGCCGCTGCGATTTCGCTTGCACTTGCGGCACTTTCTGTGCTGGAGGTGCTGGTGGAGCTTGCGCTTGCGCACCCGCTTGCGGTTAAGGCGGTACCTGCGCTGGTAAGCGCGGCAAGGCGTATAAAGTTGCGGCGTGTTATAGTGCGTGTGGTAAAAGATGTGCGTTTCACAAGGACCACCCTTTCTTGTGCGGGGTTACGAGTTTTTTGTACCCTAAAACTTAGAGTTAACTTTAAGTCAAGGGGCAGCACAAAACGCGCAAAAGCTCTTGTTAAAATCCCCACATACGCACTTCGGGTTCCATTTCTACGCCATTCTTTTCGCGAATGGTGTTTTGCACGTGCGTAATAAGATTGCACACATCTTGTGCCGTGGCGCCACCTGCATTTACCACAAAGCCACAATGCTTCTGTGAAATTTGTGCGCCTCCGCAGCGATATCCGCGCAAGCCCGCATCTTCTATAAGCTTGCCCGCAAAATAACCTTCAGGGCGCTTGAACGTAGATCCTGCCGAAGGCATATCCAGCGGTTGCTTTTCTTCGCGGCGTTTTTGCAGGTCATCCATTCGTTCTTGAATAGCGCCAGGGGTATCGGGGGAAAGGGAAAGGGTAGCAGCTAACACAATGCTTCCGTCTTCCATCATAAGGCTATGCCGGTACGACCAGTTCACCTGCGCTGCCGGAATGGTTTCAATGGCGCCGCTGGGCCGCAGGCACAAAACGCTTTCGCAAACCCGGGCAAATTCGCCACCGTAAGCGCCTGCGTTCATTACGGCTGCGCCTCCAATGGTTCCCGGAATGCCACAGGCAAACTCGTAGCCCGCCAATCCTGCTGCTTGCGCCGCTGCAGCAACTTGTGCATTGCTTGCTCCCGCTTGTACGCTAATTTTTGTGCCTTGAACTTGGATGGAGTCAAAGCCTTCGCCCAGAATAATGGTTACGCCACGCAGCCCTACATCGGAAACCAAAATGTTTGAGCCGCGCCCCATAACACGCCATGGCACCTGTGCCTGTTTGCACAGCTCTACTGTGGTGCTTACCTGCTCAATGCTTTGGGGGAACGCCACTATATCGGCGGCTCCACCAATTTCAAACGTGGTGTGCTTTGACATAGGTTCGTTTTCCCGAACGTGTTCAGCGCCCAGCGCAGCGATAAGTTTTTGCGCGAGCTCTGATAACGCTTCAGGGTTCAATGAAAAAGATTGTTCGTTCATTTTGAAATCCTTTAGGGGAGAAGTTTTTTATTGGTAACGAGCGCATAATAAAACAAAAGCAGGTCTGTTACCACCTCATCGGTTCGAGTCCCCGACAGAGCGACAAAGATAGACATGCAGGTCCAGCTTAAACGTTATAGGTCGCCTGTGGTAAGACAGCGAGCGCGAAGCAGTAAGGTAAATATATTTAAAAAGACACTTTCGCACAAAAAGTCAGCGAGAAGCGTATCGGCGCAGGTAGTTAGCCCGTTGTGCGACCGAGCGGCCTTTGGGCCGTGACGAGGAGCACATAAGGGTTAAATACCGCGCCTAGACGCTTCGCAGCGTCAAAAAATTCCGCCGTTCGGCAGAACGGCGGAATGAAATTCCGTGGTGGACCGTCGGGGACTCCGGCTTTGCCTTCGGCAAATCCGAACCCTCCCTCGCAAGCTCGGTCGGGCGAATTCCTAAAAACGTGCCACTGGCACGTTTTCTTAACGGAATTCCAC
>CAVDDP010000174.1:0-4531 GCA_963607695.1 Hallerella sp. | reverse complement strand
GTACGTATTGTGTGCGCTTCAGGCTGCTTGCTGATTATTCTTCCGCTGTTTCAAAAATGCGTGTTCCAAAGCAAGTAGCTTTTTGTATGGCATTGCAAACGCTCGCACTTTCGCCGCTAAGCTTTCAAAGATGTTCATTTTGCCAAATAGAAAATTTTCCTTGACTATAAGGGTTTGTACCAGTATCATACATTTTCGCGCTTGCAACTTTGTTTGTAAGTTTTACGCCACATACTGGGGTGTCGTCTAATGGTAGGACAGTGGTTTCTGGTGCCATATGTGTGGGTTCGACTCCTGCCACCCCAGCCACTTGACGTTTAACTTTCTATCACTTAGAATGCTTCAGCGCTTGCAACGTGGCTCCGTCGTCTAGCGGTTTAGGACGCCGCCCTCTCAAGGCGGAGGTCGAGGGTTCGAATCCCTTCGGAGCTACCATGAATGTTCACAGGTCGTACGTTTTTGCGTGCGGCCTGTTTTATTTCGTTACAATTTTATGAATGGGGCAAACTTATTCTTTTTAAGTATTGCGAAAAAAGCCGCTTTCCCTATAAAATGTTGAGCAGTGCTAAAATTTGCTGATGCATTTTTAACGGCAATAATTAATGCAAAGTGCTCAAAAAGCACAAAGGGCTGTGCACGAAAAATCTTAGAGATATACCTTACAACGGTGATATAAACAACAAGAGAGAACGCTATGAGTAATACCAAAAAGCGAGATTTAGTAGACGCAGCATATGAGCTGCTTAAAACAACCAGTCCAAAAGATATAACGGCGCGCCTTATTGCGGATAAAGCAGGGTGCACCAATCCCATTATCTATTACTACTTTGATAACCTTGATCACTTGCTTTTATTGGCTTCTGCACGCTTTTATGAAGAGTATCTTAAAGAAGTAAATAGCATTATTTCAGATGAAAATATTAACCCCTACGATCTTCATATGCAAGCGTGGCGCGTTTTTGCAAAAATAGCGTTTTCCCAGGTAGAGATATATGACATGCTGTTTTGGGGAAAATTTCGCTGCAGGGCAGGCGAGGGCTTAGCAGAGTATTACCAGTTGTTTCCTGAACGGCATCCTAATTTGGGCGGGTCATATTCCATGGTCTTTTTCATGGACGATGTGGTAGAGCGTACCTATCTTGTTTTGAAAATGGCAGCATCTGAAGGGGAATTTCCCTCGGAGGGGCTTCATATGTTTGCCGAAATTCAATGCGCAATGTTTCGCAGTATTCTTCTGGAATACGTTGATACGTATCGAGACCCCGCTCAAGCACAAGCGGGGTTAGAAAGAAGCCTCAAGCTCCTTGAGTTTTTGAATTCGCTGTATCGCATCGCGTAAGGTTTCGCGTTTCTTTGAAAAATTGAGCACCGTTCAGCCCTAATTGCGAGCAATTAGGGCTTTTTTACAGTGTTTGTTCACTTTTTGCCTCCTCTCTGATAATCCAGTCATTTCACAAAAAAGCATCTAAGCAGGTACTTTTTAATAAAATCAAATCTTTCATGCCAATACTTTGCTCGCCTGTGATTCTTCTCGCGGCCTATCTTTTCAAAATAACTTTAGCAATGCTAAAGAAATATATTGAGCATTGCTAAAATTTATGTTAGCATGAGCGCAAGGAAGGGTTAGAGCCTTGTTTGTAACAAGTTTGCTGCTAACACAAACGTGCCCAAAGAAAGGGTGCAAACAACAAAGGAGGAACTCATGAAGCACGCCTACAACTTTGCAACAAAAGACGAGCTGGACATCATCCATCACAATTCCATGCGTGCACTTGCTGAAGTTGGCGTTGTGTATGCTTGCGACCAGGCAATTCAAATCTTCAAGGATCATGGCTTCAAAACCGACGGAAACACTGTATTTATGACTGAAGCCGACGTTCTTAAAGCGCTTGAAACGGTTCCTAAAACGTATAAGTGGCATGGCCGTAACGGGTTTGTGACCATTGGCGGGGGAGAATCGGTTCTTGCTCCAACCTATGGTTCCGTTTTTATTCTTGAAAACGGCGAGTATCACAATGCAACAAAACGTGACTTCGTGAACTTCACCAAGCTTGTTGCCACCAGCACCGCACTGGATGTTTCTAACCCCAACGTTATGACCACCTCTTTTATGCCAAGCGAAGTGCAATCAAACTGGGCTCAAGCAACCGTGCTTGCCCTTGATGAAAAACCAGCCATTGGCATGGTAGACGGCACGAAAAGTGCGCAAGACTCCATTGCCATGACGCAAGAGTTTTTGGGTATTTACGATGAGCCGGTAGTTGCTGGTCTTATCAACACGGCTTCCCCTTGTCATGTAAGCAAGGCTATGAGTGAGGCTTTGATTGAATACGCAAAAGCAGGTCAGATTGTATTTATTTCTTCATCATCTATGCCTGGCTTAACCTGCCCGGGTTCGCTGGGTTCTCTTCTTATGCTTAACAACGCCGAAGTGCTTTCTGGTATTGTGTTATCGCAGCTTGTTAACCCTGGCGCTCCTGCAATTTATGGTATTCAAAGCCATGGTTGTGACTTGCGCTTTATGACACCGTGCGTGGGAAGCCCTGAAGAATCACTTATTTGGTCGGCAACAAAATCACTGGGTGATTACTATGGTATTCCCGTGCGTACGGGTGGTTCATCGGGCGACTCTAAGCAGGTAGACATGCAAGCAGGTGTAGAGTCGTTCTCTACCATGTGGTTTTCAATGTTCAGTGGGGCAGATCTTATTGTTCATGCTGCCGGTGGCATGGATCAGGACTGCTCGTTAAGCTACGACAAATTCATCTACGACGAGGAAATTATTCATTCCTGCAAACGAATTATGCAAGGTATTGAAATTACCGAAGACTCCATGCTCTATGATTGCCTGGCTGCAGCAGGCCCTGGTGGTGGCTTCGTAGACTTACCCGATGATTTACTGGAGGATTCCTTTGATTACTACCGCGAAGAAACGCTTAACTTGCAATGCGCAACACATAAGGCTCACGCTCCGTGGATTGATGGCGGTTGCGAGCAAGTAACCGATCGCACCAAGAAAATCTATGAGCAGCGCATTGAAAACTTTAAGGCTCCCGAACTTGAGCCAGAGCGCCTTGAGATTCTTAAGAAATATGTACCGGAAGATATCTTAGTTCTGGAATAAGCGGCAAAATTACAAAAACGCGGCGGGCAAGTTGGGTGCTTACCCGCCGCAGTTTTCAGAATCTTCCCCTTGTTATTACGTATTATTCTCCCTGATAGGAGCAACAATGAAACAACTTAAATTAAAAAGTTGGGTACTTTTGATATTTGCTGGTTTTGGCTACCAGGTACTCAACGGCGCTGCATTTTTGATTAACAGTTATTACACGCTTTTTGCCAATGGTTTTGGTCTTACCAATACGCAAGTGGGAACTTGCATGACCATGGTGGGCGTGGTTACTACCATTGGATATTTGTTCGGCGGCATGCTGGGCGATATCTTTAAAACAAAAACGCTCATGGTTGTCTCGCATTTCGGCAGCGCTGCATGCTTGCTGTTTATGATTACTATGCCTTCCTATAACGTTTTGCTGGTGGTGGAATTCCTTTTGGGCTTTTTTGCCATTGGCACGTACTGGGGCGGCATGGCGCGTTTCATTAAAAGTTTAGGACCAGCAGAACTGGAAGGAAAATTGTACGGCTTTTTCTACGGGCTGTGCGGCTTTTCGGGTACCGTCATTGGCCTTTTAGTTGCATGGATGGTAGCGCAAGCAGGCGATACCGTGGGTCTTCGCTTGCTTATTGCTACTTTTGCCGGCGTTAATATAATTGCTGGCCTGGCAATATTGTTCTTGTACAACGGCTACCAGGATAAAGCTGCTTCAGATGAAGAGAAGTTTAAGCTTTCTGACCTGGTTGAAGTAGTAAAGATGAAAGACGTTTGGATTGTAGGTTTAGTTACGTTCTGTGCGGAAATGATCTATTCTGTTATGGCGTATGTGTCTCCCATGCTTCAGGGCGATTTTGCCGTATCAGCAGCGGTTATTACCGTTGTGGTTACCATTCGTGTACATTTTGTTCGTTTGATTACTTCGCCTACTTCCGGCGTTTTGATAGATAAGTTTAAGTCTCCGTTGAAAGTTATGCGTTTTGCGCTGTGGGGTTCTTTAATCATTACGGCTATTGTAACTGTTATGCCGTGGGAGCCAGCGCTTGGCTGGGTTGCCATTATTGCCGTTATTGTTATGGCAATTCTGTTCAACCTTTCAACGCCTTGCTGGTTTACTACCGTTTCAGAAGTGGGTGTTCCGGAACGCGTTCGCGCTACGGCGGTTGGTCTTGCATGCACCATTACGTTTTCGGGTGACATGTGGATATATTTGCTGGGCGGATGGCTTGCCGATACCTACGGATCTTTCGGATATCGCATTTATTTTGGTATCATGATTGCGTTCTTTGTTCTAGGGCTTATTTTGTGCCGTGTTGCTATGAAGCGCGTTCGCGAAAAACGTGCTGTTCAAAACGAGGCAACAAAGGCCGCGTAACGGCTGCGAAAGGTCTGCGCAACTGCTGCGACGGCTGCGAAAGG
>CAVDDP010000173.1:0-4579 GCA_963607695.1 Hallerella sp. | reverse complement strand
ACCTGGCAGCACCCCCGCTCTATGCTGTTGCCGATGGCATGGGAGGGCATGAAGCAGGCGAAGTGGCATCGAAAATTGCCGTTACCGTACTTGAGCAGCAAGCACCCACCTCGCTTGATGCCGACGCACTTTCCAACGCCGTGATAACTGCCAACTACACCATTATGCGCGCAGTGGAAGACGGCCACGGCGCAGCGGGCATGGGATGCACCCTTACCGCCGCCATGGTGCAGGGGGAGCGCCTGCTGATAGCCCAGGTGGGAGACTCGCGCGCCTACCTTTTGCACCAAAGCCGCCTGCAGCAAATCACGCGCGACCATTCGCTGGTTTCGCTTCTGGTTGAAACGGGGCAAATCACGCCCGAAGAGGCAGAAACGCATCCGCAACGATCGGTTATCACCCGCGCGCTGGGTGGCAGCATTGATACGGTGCCCGACATCTACGAGCTGAACGTTTCCGCAGGTGACCGCCTGCTTTTGTGCTCTGATGGCCTTTCGAATATGGTGGAAGAAGAAGACATCACCGAAATTCTTACCCGTTTTCGTGACCCGCAGCGCTGCGCGAATCAGCTTATCAAGCGCGCAAACATGAATGGCGGCGCCGATAACATTACCGCCGTGGTGGTAGACATTGAGGGCAACGTGCCCGAGCAAATTCGCAAGCATCACAAAAAGTCGCGCTTCACAGCGTTCCTTGTGGCGTTTTTGCTGGTTGCTGTTTTGGCAGGGACAGGCTTTGGCGTGTATCACTGGATGACAACCAGCGCTTATTTGGCGGAATATAACGGCCATGTGGCCATTTATCAGGGTGTTCCTGGCGGCTTTTTAGGAATTGACAACAGTACGCTGGTGGAAGAAACATCCGTTTTAGTGGACGACTTGAATGCGGGTTTGGCCGCGCGCCTGCGCGATGAAGGCGTTAAGGCCGATACCGTTGAAGAGGCACAGCGCTTAGCCCAAGAGTACCAACAGGATGCAGAGCGCAACAAGGAAGTTTCTTCTGCGAATGGCGCCAATGAAGAAGCAGAAGGGGAAAGCGAAAGCGAGGCGAGCAACTAAACCATGTCTCGCCGTGCAACAGAACTCTTTCTTCTATGCGTTGCAGCACCCATTGTTGTGCTGCTTTTTGCCATGCTTGCGTTCGCACAAACCCAAGAAGTGGGGCTTTCTGCCATAACCGTTCCGCTTATCATGTTTGCGCTGTTCATTGCTGCACACCTTGCACTGCGCAAGCTTGCCCCCGGGGCAGACCCCGCACTTTTACCCATAACCTTTGCCTTAACCGGCATTGGCATGGCATTTATCACCCGCATTGATACCAGCCTTGCCACGCAGCAACTCATATGGCTGGCCGTTGGCGTTGTTGCATTTATTGCGGTATTAGTGCTGGTAAAAAGCATTGATGACCTGGCAAAATACAAATACGTTATGGCAATTGTGGGCTTCGCCTTACTTTTATCACCCATGCTGCCCGTTATTGGTACCGAAAGTTACGGCAGCCGCATTTGGCTCACGCTTGGCCCCTTTAGCTTTCAGCCAGGCGAAATCGCAAAAATTGCCATTGTGCTGTTCCTGGCGGGATACTTGGCCAGCAACCGCGAAATGCTCTCGGTTTTCACGTGGCGCATAGGCCCTTTTGAGCTGCCCGACCTGCGCACTCTTTTGCCGCTTTTGTTCATGTGGGCAATCGCCGTTTTGATTGTAGTGTTTGAGAAAGACCTGGGCAGCGCTCTGGTGTTCTTCTTTGCGTTTATTGCCATGCTCTACTTTGCCAGCGGCCGCAAGTTTTACCTGGTCATAAGCCTTCTTTTGGCAACTATTGCAGCGGTGGGCTTGTACTTGCTGTTCTCGCACGTGCAAGTTCGCGTGCAAACCTGGCTTGACCCCTTCTCCGACGCGCAAAACACCGGGTATCAGCTGGTACAAAGCTTGTATTCCCTTGCCGATGGCGGGCTTTTTGGCACGGGCATTGGCGAAGGCCTGGCAACCCTAATACCGGTGGTTGAAAGCGACTTTATTTTTTCCTGCATTGGCGAAGAAACCGGCCTTTTAGGTGCGGCAGCCGTGCTTCTTTTGTACTTGAGCTTTGCCATTCGCGGCTTTGCCACGGCAGCGCGCGCAAAAAGCGACGTGAGCTCTTTTGTAGCCGCGGGCTTAACCACCATCATTGTGCTTCAGGCTTTCATTATTGTAGGCGGTGTTACCAAGCTTATCCCCCTTACCGGCTTAACGCTTCCCTTAATAAGCAAGGGCGGCTCGTCGCTTTTAATGGCTTTCATTTGCGTTGCGCTTCTTATGCGCTGCGGCGACGAAGGAACATCGCTTGATGAAGAAATTGCCAGCGCCACCACCGTGGTAAGCCCCAACAACGCCCTGGGGCGTTTTCAGCTGGGCAAGCGCCTGACCAGCGGAATGTTTGTTTTTGCTGCTATGTTTGCGCTGTTGGTGGGCAACTTAACCAACATCATGGTGGTGCAGGCCGATGACTACAAGTCAATGACATCCAACAACCACACCATTATTAACAACTCAAAAATTCAACGCGGCTCCATTTCAACCAGCGATGGCGTGATTTTGGCGCAAAGTGTAGAAAACGAAGACGGCACCTACACCCGCGAGTACCCGCAAGGTACTACCGCAGCGCACGTGGTAGGCTACTTCTCGGAAGAATACGGCTCAAGCGGCATTGAAGAGAGCCAAAACGACGTGCTTACCGGCAAGAAAAGCTTTGCCACCTGGAGCGATGCGCTTGCCGCCCTAACGGGTTCGGGCACCGCCGGAAACGACGTTACCCTTACCATCAACTCTGAAATTCAAGATGCAGCCGAAGACGCCCTTTCGGGATACACCGGCGCCTGTGTGGTGATGAACCCCAAAACAGGGGCGGTTCTTGCCATGGCATCTTCCCCAACGTACAGCGCTTCAAACCTTGACGAAGCACTTTCTTCCAACGAAAGCACCTCGGTGTACAACCGCGCAACACAAGCACTCTATGCCCCGGGCTCAACGTTTAAGATTGTCACCCTTGCCGGCGCACTTGAATCGGGAACCGCAACGGAAGACACCACGTATAATTCCCCCGGCTCCATGGAAATTGGAAACGCCGAAGTGACCAACTTTGACGAAATAAGCTACGGAACCATTTCGCTTGCACGTGCCACTGAAGTGTCTTCCAACACCGTATATGGCCAGTTGGGCGTGGAAATGGGCGCAACAACCATTGTGCAAATTGCCGACAAGTTTGGCTTTGGCAAAACCATAGACTTTGAGCTTCCGCTGGTTCCTTCACTTATGCCTGAGCCGGAAGACATGACCACGTGGGAAACGGCGTGGGCGGCAGCGGGCGAGCCGGTGGGCCAAACGTCTTCCATCCACCAAAGCGCGGCAGGACCTCAGGCAACCGTGCTGGAAATGGCACTTGTTGGATGTGCAATTGCAAACGATGGCGTTATAGAACAACCATATTTGGTGGATAGCATATATAATGCCAATGGCGAAAGAAGCTACACGGCTTCGCCTTCCACCTTGCTTAAAGCAACCAGCGCTTCCACGGCACAGCGCGTGCGCAGTGTTTTGGAAGGCGTGGTAAATAACGGAACAGGCTATCCCGCCGCCGTTTCCGGCGTACAAATTGCCGGAAAAACAGGCACGGCCGAGCTTGACGATGGCAACAACTACTGGTTTGTAGGCATGGGGCCATCGGATGACTCAAGCGTGGTAATTGCGATTGTTATTGAGAAAGGCGAAAGCAACATTGCCGCAAGCCGGGCAAAAAATGTTTTGGAAACAGCTTTGCAGGTGCAGGGAGTTTTATAAAAGGAATAAGGCGAAAAGCCTTGAGGTAATACCAAGGAGATAACATGGCAGGCGATTTCATAGGGCGCGTTTTTAACGACCGCTACAAAATTACAGAACGCATAGGAATTGGCGGCATGGCAGAAGTATACCGTGCCCAAGACAGCGTGTTGGGGCGCACCGTTGCCGTAAAGGTAATGCTTCCTCAATATGCGGAAAGCCCCGATTTTACGCAGCGCTTCAAGCAAGAAGCAGCGGCGGCGGCCAACTTACAAAGCCCCTACATTGTAAACATTTACGACTGGGGAAACGACGCCGGCACCTACTATATTGTTATGGAGCTTATCCGTGGTACCGACCTAAAGAGCGGCATTAAAGCGCGCGGCGCCTTGAACCAGCGAAAAGTTGCCGAGATTGGCTCGCAGGTTTGCTCGGCGCTTGCCGTTGCGCACAAGCAAGACCTTATTCACCGCGACATTAAGCCGCAAAACATTATGGTGCAGCCCGACGGCAACATCAAGGTCATGGACTTTGGCATTGCTCATGCGAAAAACTCCCTGAAAGATCAAACCTCAAGCGTTTTAGGCACCGCTCACTATATTTCTCCTGAACAAGCACAAGGCAAAGAACTGGGTGCCGCAAGCGACATTTATTCCTTAGGCATTGTGCTTTTTGAAGCGGCAACAGGCAAGCTGCCCTTCGACGGCCCCGACGCCATAAGCGTTGCCATGAAGCAAGTAAACGAGCTACCGCCCTACCCCAGCCAGTTCAACCCCAACATTGAC
>CAVDDP010000172.1:0-4583 GCA_963607695.1 Hallerella sp. | reverse complement strand
ACGGTGCGCGCGTGATAGCGCGGCTGGCTGTCTTGCTTGTAGGAGCCCTCGTGCTCTTCGTCGATGATGATAGCGCCCACGTTGGCAAGCGGCGTGAACAGGGCACTGCGCGCGCCCACCACCACGCGCGCGGCGCCGCTGCGAATGAAATCCCACTGGTCAAAGCGCTCGCCCAGGCTCATGCGCGAGTGCATAACCGCCACCTGGTTGCCAAAGCGCCCGCGAAAGCGCGCCACCGTTTGCGGCGTAAGCGAAATCTCGGGCACCAGCACTAGGGCGTTTTGGCCGGCGGCAAGCACGTGCTCAATAGCGCGCAGGTAGACCTCGGTTTTGCCGCTGCCGGTAACGCCGTCTAGCAGCACCACTTCGCCGCTTTGGTGGTGGTAGGCCTCTTTTATTGCATTGAGCGCCGCTTGTTGTTCGGCGTTGAGCTGGGGTTTTTCCACGTCTACGCGAAACACCGAGTAATACGTGCCCGATGACGTTTGTAAGGTAGTTGCGGAAGCGGTTGCCGCGGCGGTAGTTGCGGTCGCGGCAGCTGCTGCGGCTGTGGCAGTTGTGGTCGCACCGAGCGCGGCAGACTCTGGCGCACTTGCGGCAGTGCTGCCTACTACGGCAGCGTTTGCAGCTGTTGCGGCTTGCGCCGCTACGGCTGGCGCCGTTGCAGCTGCAGCCGCCGCTGCCGCGCCAACCGCTTCCCCTTCCCCTTGATTTTCAAACATGCCCCGATACCGGCGGCGATGCTCAATGCGCACCACGCCTTTTTTCTGGAGCGCGGTAAGGCAGGCAGAAACGCTGCCGAACTCGGTAGTGAGCTCAGTCACGCGCACGTCGCCCTTGGCAATGGCGGCTATGACCTGCTGCTGCTTGTAAGCGTTCTTTTTGGGCGTGAACGTTTCGGCGGCGGCGCCCAGGGTAACCCAGCGGTCGTCTACCTGGCCCACGGCGGGCTGCTCAAGCACCCACGCGCTGCCTTTGTGAACCATGCGCGGCACGCCACCGGGCGGGGTGAAAAGACGCACACACGTGGAAAGCGGCGCCAGGTAATAGTGCGACATGAACTGGGCACATGCTGCTCCGTGCGCGTCGAAAAACGGTTCGGATGCAACCTGCAGAATCTCTTTGAGCTTGCGGCACTTAGAGCCATTTACTTGCGGTTTTTTATCAGCATCATGTTTCTGTTTCGAGAATTCTGCCACTTCAAAAAGTGTTCCAGAAAAAGAATCTTCATGAGGCGCTCTTGCTTCCCGCAATTCTTCTTTATTACTATCAACGCTGTCAAACAGCGCGTTATCAGGGAAAACCTCCAGCACAAAACCAAGGGCGCGCCGGTTTCCAAACGGAACCACCACGGCGCGCCCTACAAGGTCTAACTCTTCGATTTCAGAGGGAACCGCATACGTAAATGCCGTATCAAGCGATTGCGTTGGAATGTCTAAAACAACAGATGCAAGCATTTGTACAGCGGTTCCTCCCGATTAATGTGCTATTACAAGCCACAAGTTGCGGCATAGTTGCGGCATTATAAGCCGCACGCAGCGCGCAAGGCTTCCACGCGATTCGTTGCCTCCCACGTGAACTCGGGCAGCTCGCGGCCAAAGTGACCATAGGCCGCCGTTTTCTGGTAAATGGGTCGGCGCAGGTCAAGGTCACGAATAATGGCGCCGGGGCGCAGGTCGAACACTTCGCCAACCGCTTTTTCAATGCTTGCAACCGGCACGTGGTTGGTACCAAAGGTTTCCACCATCACAGAAATGGGGTGCGCCACGCCAATGGCGTAGGCAATTTGCACCTCGCAGCGATCCGCCAGGCCGGCAGCCACCACGTTTTTTGCCACCCAGCGCGCCGCGTATGCCGCGGATCGGTCCACCTTGGTGCAGTCTTTGCCGCTGAACGCGCCGCCGCCGTGCCTGCCCATGCCGCCGTAGGTGTCCACAATGATTTTGCGGCCGGTAAGGCCCGAGTCTCCCATGGGGCCGCCCACCACAAAGCGCCCGGTGGGGTTCACGTAAATTTCCAGGTCATCGGCGGTTTTTACGCCCTCTTTTTCGAACACGGGGTTAATGACGTGCTGAATAAGGTCCGCGCGGATTTGCGCCACTTCCACTTCCTCGGCATGCTGGGTTGAAATGAGCACTTTTTCCACCTGGGTGGGTTTGCCGTCAATATAGCGCACCGAAACTTGCGTTTTGCCATCGGGGCGCAGGTAGGTAAGCGTGCCATTCTTGCGCACTTCGGTTAAGCGCTCGGCCAGGCGATGCGCCAGGTAAATGGGCATGGGCATAAGCGTGCTTGTTTCGTTGCAGGCGTAGCCAAACACCATGCCTTGGTCGCCCGCGCCCACTTTGTCAATTTCGTCGGTGGTTTCGCCGCGCTGCGCTTCGTAGGATTCATCCACGCCCATGGCAATGTCGGCCGACTGCTCGTGGATGGTGTTAAGAACGCCGCAAGTGTCACAGTCAAAGCCGTATTTTGCCCGGTCGTAGCCAATGTTGCGAATGGTGTCGCGCACAATTTGCTGCACGTCAACGTAGGCCTCGGTGCGAATTTCGCCGGTGACCATAACCAGGCCGGTGGATGTCATGGTTTCGCAGGCGCAGCGCACGTTGTTCACGTTTGCCGGCACGCCCGTGGGCGAAACGTAGCCCGCAGCTTGCAGCTCGGCCTCCTTCGCAAGGATGGCGTCCAAAATGGCGTCGGACACCTGGTCGCAGATTTTGTCGGGGTGGCCTTCCGTTACCGATTCCGACGTGAACAGGTAGGATGTGTGCTCTTCTGACATAAGAACCTCCTTCATCGTTGTTGGCTGGACCACCATAGCGCGCCAGACGTGCCTGGTTGGTGTCGGGATTATCGAGCCAACTCTCTCCCCCGACTCTGGATAATGGATGCTGCGCTTGAACTTTTTCGAGCGGCTTGCGCGCGGGCGGCTCGCATTTGGGCGCTTCGTGCCCAGGCGTTACGCGCGTTGGTGTTTCCTGCGCGGGCGCTTCCCGTTTCAAAATTCATGCAGCAGCGTTTACAAGTTCCGCATAATAGCACCCTTTACCCTTAGATCCTACCCTCTGATTCCATATTGTTGAAAAAAAGAGGGGGGATGAAATGGAGCATTTTTTCAACAACATGACCATGCGAAGGCGGGCGAAGGCACGTAAAAGAAGAACACGCCGCCAGTTTTGCGCTTACCAGCCGTAAAAAGCGGCACGTTACACCCTGTAGCGCGGGTCAATTTCTTGCAGCTCGGCAAAAGAGTCAATCTCAGACACATCGTTAAATGTGCATGTTTCTACCGCAACGTTGTAGTGCGCGTTGCAAAGCTTACACGGCACGTCATCCCAAAAGCGCTGCTTGTTATCGTTGTTTTCCTCGTAGCATTCGGGCAGGTCGCAGGCAAGTTGCGCGCCATCGGCGGCAGTCCAGTAGCTTATGCCAAACATGTGATTAGTGTTTGTGCCACCCTTGTGAATGTCCACCACACAGCCATCTTCGGTGTCTAAGCACCAGTCGGCTGTTTCTGCAACGGGCACCCCCATATAGCACGACTGGTAACGGTATTTTTTCAAGAGCCCCGGGTTGCTTAAGAACAAATCACTTTCAAACACGTAGGCGTTTTGAAAATGCTCACGCGCCACACAAGCCGAGGAAATATTATTCGTGCTGCTGTAAACCGGGTTTTCAAGCAGTGTAATGGTGGGATATTTTGCTTTGAGCAGTTCAAAGCACTCTTTCAAATAGCCCGTAACAATATAAATTTCAGTAACATCTATGGCAATAAGTGCATCCAAAATGGTTTCAATGATGCGACGCCCATTCACGTTTACCAGGGGTTTTGGCGTATTGATAGTAATGGGCAACATGCGGCTGCCAAACCCGCTTGCCAAAAGCACGGCACGCTTTGCACGATACGGCTCTAGCGCTTCAAGGTCTTGCGGCGTTGCCGTGCCTGCTTCATATTTTGCATTGAGCTCATTAAATTCCTGAGCGGTAAGTGTCATGATGTTCCTTTCGGTTTTTTCAAACTAGGACGGAAGTTGCTCTGGTGTGCCGCCAGTATTTCTAGCTCGTGACTGCCTAGCAGCTATTGGGCAGCTATTTAGCACTCAAAACTCAAGGTGACATTATCCCCCAACTTATCTGGTATCGGCTCATTTTTTTAAAAATAGGAGGAATTTTAATTTTTTGCATTTTCCTCCTACATTTTTAGATTGCGTTTTTCCCAAAATAGGAGGAAATCGCAATTTTTTAATTTTCCTCCTACCTTTTTGGCAAAAAATACCGCAATTTATAAAGGAATAGCCGAAAAAAAGGCAAAACAAAGGGCAATGTGTTCAAATTTGTAGGAGGAAATTGAAATTTTTTCAATTTCCTCCTATTTTATTTTTTTCATAACTAAAAAATGTAGGAGGAAATCACGATTTTTCGATTTTCCTCCTACATTTTCAATTTTAAGCAGTTTTAGCGCTGTACTTGACAGCCTCAAGGCAAGTTTCGGTTCAGCGTTGGCGGGATAGCTCGCTATTGCACTGCGCTGTTTGCGGGATCGCTGTTTGCGGGATAGCTCGCTATTGCACTGCACTGTTTGC
>CAVDDP010000171.1:0-4632 GCA_963607695.1 Hallerella sp. | reverse complement strand
CAGAACACCACGTGTCAAACGCGCCGCACAACATTTCCCGCCGCAGCTTTGCAACAGGCGCCGCCGCCATTGTGGGGTCGCTCTTCTTAGAGCCCGTGGTAGGAAAAGCCAACACCTATTGGCTGCCTGTGGGCAAAAGCGCATCGGGTGCCGTGGCCTATGCCGATGAAGACAAAGCTTCAACGGTTATGAAAGAAATAGAAATGCTCGAATCCAGCTTTGGAGTGGTGTGCTTTGACAAAAACACCCCGCTTCCCAGCGTAGAGGTTAAGGTTAAATCGTTTTATAACGGCGAAGAATACGCCGACATCTCAGAAACCCACGGTGGCGTTGTGTACTTCAACGTGTCGCAAGTGTGCCGCAAAAAAACGTCCACCTATTCCGGTGAATATTGGGAAGCCGATGCAAAATTCACCATTACTCCCTTTGACTACAACGGAAAACAATACCGCCAGGTTATTCTTCCCCGTATTCACACTACCGATCAATTTGCATTGCAGGCTCCTATCGTAGAGCTTGAGCGCGAAACCTGGCCTGATGGCACTTCTCATATAAAGCCGTACTTCCGCTTTATCTCTTTTGACGACTGGGACATTCAGTACAGCAAACAAGAGTTCCCGCTTTCGCCGTCAAACAACATTAACCACACCTTGGCAGCCGAGCTGTATTTCCCCGAAGACGCCACGTATTCCGTAAGCGCCACCATTACCAAAAGCAATACGAAAAGCCGCGTGGGCACATCGGTTTGCAGCGCTCAAACGGTAGCGGGAAAAGCAGGGGAATTCAAAACCATTACCTTTGACAGCAAACAGTATTTGTGCACGTCAAATGCTGATGCGCTGCAAGCGGGCGACGTTATTACCCTATTCATTAACGACCCTTCAAAAAGTGGCGATGCCGCTAAGCTCTACTCGGTAGAAACAGGCCTTTCGGTGTACCGCAGTGCGTGGGACGAAGGCCCGCAAGATATGCAAGATAATTTCCCGCTGGCAGAAGGTGATAAAAGCTCCACTGCAACTTCACTTGCCCTTACCGAAAGTGAAACGGGAACGGTTCTGGGAACGCTCAGTTCCAACCCTGTTCCGGGCATTGGCAAAGTAAAGAATCCTTCCATTACGCTTCCGAAAGATGGCTTACCCGCTGGCCTTGCGGGAGCTGAATTTAGCACGTGGATGCCAACCTTGCCGCTGGTATTTCGCTATGACCCCGTGGGGGAGCTTATGTTTGGCATTGAGATTGAGTTTGCCAATTGGTCAAATACGCCCGATGCCTATACGGGCGACACCTCATGGCGGTCATGCCCACGCCAAACAGCAATAGGCCAGGTAAAGCGCAAAGTGCGCACCATACAAAAAAGCATGGACAAAATGAGCCAAATGGTCAAAGACCTTAAGGCGGGCAATAAAATTTCTCAAAAGATGACATCGGCCTGGTCGCTGAATGTGGTGTTCCAGTTCATGGCGCAAATGGAATACGACAACGATAAAAGCAAATGGGAAGGAAACGCGGGCGGCGACATTGCGTTTACGGTAGGGGGAACGTTCACGTTTCCTATTGTTGCGTTTATTTATGCTCAAATTGGCGGTTCGCTGCGCCTTGCTGCGGGCCTTCAGGCGGAGCTTGAATCAGAAGCAGAAAACGCCGGCCTTGACCTTGTTTTCCGCAATTTGCACTTTATACGTGCCGAAGATTTTGTTTTGAACTTTACCATTGGCTTTTTTGTTGCCATTTGCGTTGGTGTTCCGTATTTAGCCAACGTGGGCTTGCGCGGCAGCGGTGGCTTATCCATGACCCTTCAATTCCGCGATGAAAAGAGCGCGCAAGGTAAGAAGAACCCACGCTTTATTTTTGGTTTGAGCGGCGAACTTGCCATTGCAGTTGAGTTTTGCCTGATGAAGGCTAGCTTCCCGTTCTTGCATGGTGACTGGCCAAAGCTGGTAGACACCGATGACGATGCGAAAAGCGCTTCGGCACTGAGTGACCCCAGCGGGGAAGAACTTGATGCCCAGTATAGCTTTTTGCAGGAAGGCGGCGCCTATTACATTCCCGGCACCAGCCCCTATGAGCACGATTTGAATAAGGGGTTTGATGCAAGTGCCTTTGTTCCCGTTACCAACGATGAGCTAAAAGGCGTGGTAGAAATTAATGTATCTGCCAGCGAAGAAGCTCTGAGTGGCTATGCTGCAGCTGCGAGTGAAGGCTTAGACGCACAAGAAGTAGTTGAGCCCTTGACCATTTCCAGTTTCTCTTCCGAGGCACGCACCTATTCCGGCGACGACATTAAATGCGCTACCATGACAGTGCCCGGCGCCTACGCAACCGAAGACGGAGCATTGAGCGCCCTTGAAAATGAAGACTATGAATACAGCTGGACCAGCGGCCACGATTCAAGTTATAACGACCGCGGTAGCGGCAGCGATGTAATCTATGAGCTGGGAAGCGAAGGCGGCGTAAAGCCCCGCTATATGAACTTGCTGGCCAAAGATGTTTTCTGCGCGGCACGCAGCAAACTTATTGAGCTCAATGGCGCACGCTACCTTTTCCGCATTGCACCTGTTTCCTACAACGGAAACGTGTTGGGCCGCGTGGTGTATCAAAAGATTACCGACGAAGGGGCATCCAAGCCGTTCCCCGTGCGTTTTGACGTGTCGAAAGAATCGGGCTTGCCCAACGTAACACGCGATAAGCTCTACGATTACGACTTTGACGTTAAAATCAGCGATAAGAGCAATAAAAACACCTGCATTTTGTTGCTTATTGTATCGGGCGAGCGCAACAACGGAGACAAAACCACCGTTTACGATGCCATTGAAGCAACGTATGCAAGTGCCGTGCGCTTAACTATACGAAGCGATGAGAGCGCTGAAACGCAAGGCGTCTTTGTAACAGCAGGAAACATTACCTGGGGTACGCCGGTAAACGACGGAAGATATTACGCCATTCATAGCCCCCGCTTGCTGCCGCGAAGCGATGTTTCTACGAACGCCTTTGATACCGTTATTGAAACCGATGGTTTTGATCACGAGTTTGGCTTCTTCCTGATAGACTGCGCCGACACGAAAGATAAACTGCTGGCAATTGAGAAATCAAACAGGGTTTCTTCCACGGCATTGAATCTTGCTCACTTCATCTTTGGCGCCGACAACAAAACCATTGTACAATTCCCGTCTCCGGGTTTGGAAGCGGGTGTTACCGATATCACCCTTGATTCCACTCAGGTTACTCCCAGCGACCCTCAAGCTGTTTTTACCACATTTGGTTGGACAGCAGCCGATGGCTCAGGCGTAGATACCTTAAAGATTACCTTCGAGAAAAATGAAGTAAACAACGCTAACTACATTAAAGAAATTACGGTAGTACCGGTAATTGGTGTTAACAACTACGTAAGAACGCTACACACCTGGGACACTGCCTACACGCTTCTGGCAAGCGTTTGCACCAATACCGTTTTTGAGGCAGAAGACTCAGAAAACTATCTTGCACTCGCACCGCTTCCGAGCCTTTACGAAATAGAAAAGCATGTAGGCGAAACAGCTGCGTTTGCAAAGTTTGATCTTTCCTACGTTAGCCCCAAGGAAATTCCTTTGGGAGACTTGCGCCTGGGCGTGGGAAGCAAGTACTGCTATTACCCCATTAACCATTCTGGCTTTACGGGCTACATCTACGATAAGTCGGGCAATAAGGTTCCTAATGTGGAAGATCCAACCTACCGCATTATGGCAATTGCCCAGGTAGACGGCGTGTTTACCGAGCCTTTCGTATTTGCTGTGTGTGATACGCCTATTGATAGCTTCTATTCCGTGGAAGAAACTGATGGTTCAAACCCCGGAAAGGCATCGTTTGTTACGCGCACCATCACTTCGTTTGCAAATTCAAAAGCCGATTTGTATTCCTTTGATGTACCGTTCCTGCGCACCATTTCAACCGATAAAGCAGAACCCACGTCAACCGAGGTAATACCCGGTCAGGCTAACGAATTCCTTATCTCCATAACAAACACGGGCAACACAGTGCTCACGCAAGCTACCTTAGAGTTCATTGATATTGAGTCAGGCGAAACCTTTGGCACCTACGTTTTGAACTTCAAGGATGCCAAAAACGCCAGATTAAGCGGCTTAAACGAAGATGCGTACGACACTAACAACATGAAGGACGAAGACAAAGAAAGCATACTGGTTGCCGATAACGGAAACGCTGCTTTGATTCCGGGGCAATCCCGTTCCTTCCTTATTGACATTGATATTCCCGCCACGTGGAAAGGCGATGAAGACGATAACTCACAGATGTTCATCATCAACGCCCCCACGAAATCGCTCATGTTTGTGGACCCCGTTACTGGTGAAGTTACCAATAGCAGCGTAAATGCTGCCTCGTACGATGACTACAACTATTCCAGCGCAAAGGATCAGCCCGAAAACAATGCAACGCTAGTAGAAATTACGCTTGACAGCACTACCAAGGTTAATGTTGAAACCAACGATTTACCAGGCGCTGTTGTTTCGTACCGGTCGGGCGACAGCGATGATTCCGGCAGCGGCTCGGGTTCAGGTTCGGGCTCTGGCTCCGGCAGTGGTTCGGCTAGCGGCTCCGGCAGCGACTCCGGCTCCGGCAGCGGCAGCGGCTCGGGCAGTG
>CAVDDP010000170.1:0-4639 GCA_963607695.1 Hallerella sp. | reverse complement strand
AACTTACGTTTATCGCAAATCTTGCGCAACCACAGCAGCAGAACTTACGTTTATCGCAAATCTTGCGCAACGAGCAACATAACCAACAAAAAAGCGACACCCTTTCGAGTGTCGCTTTTTTCTACTTAGCTGCTTCGCCCGTTGAATCGGAATGGAAGTTAGAATAACCACCAACCGCTTTCGCCGCAAAGCGCTGCTCTGTTTTAGAGAAAAAGACCTGCGTTGACATAAGGTCGGGCAAGCTCACACCAACGGCTGCCATTGCTTCTTGCTGCGTTTTTCCTTCGTCAAGAAGCGCGTTAAGAACTTCGGCCTTTTTTGGTGACTCCAAAGCCATAAACTCTGCACGATCCATAGTATCAACTCCTTTCAAACGCCTACCCACTTACGGGCAATTATAGAACTTTACCGGCGCAATATTGAATATTTCTGTTTCTGAAAAATTCAGAAACGCCCTTGAAAAAATGCTCCAGAAGCGCATTTTATTCGCAGCACATGCGCAAACCCCACCTGCACTTCGCGCGCCGCGCTTACTTGAACTTACACAGCGCAAGCGATGCCGTGCCAATAAAGCCAATAACACACATAACAATGCCGGTAAACATCCACTCAGACATGTTGGCGCCCAAAAGAATGGGAACAAGCCACGAACCCAAAAACTGTCCTAAGCTTTGCACCAGCATAAGAACGCCCATGCCAATAGACATAAGCTCAGGGCGGCCCAAAACCGTAATGTACGAGGTCAGGCACATAACGGGGGCACCCAGGCCCACCAAGCCCATAACAATGGCGCCAACCCACATCAAAGGCCCAGTTTGGGTAAGAAGAATAAGTGTGCAAGGCCCCATAACCACAAGCGATGCCAAATAGAGCGGTTTGCAACGCCCCATTTTGTCGGAAAGCGTTCCAAACAGCGGAGAAGAAATAACCGCTAAAAGCATGGGAAGCGTGCTAATAAAGCCTGATAGCGTGGAATCCACCCCTTGTTGCTGCATAAACGTTGGCGCGTAGCTTAAAACAGCCAAAAGTGTCATATTGAAAACAAGGAAGGCGAAGAAGAAAAGTAAAATATTGGGCTTGAACAGCTCTTTGTAGCTTACTACCCCTTCCGCAGCAGAAGCAGCAGCTGCCTCAACCTCGGCTTGTGCTTCGGCGCTGGGGAATTTCACCAGAACCGCAACAGCAACAGCAAACACCACGGCGGCGGCAGCGTAGATAATCCACACACCCACAAAGCCGGTGGCCGCATAAAGCGAAGGCGTTAACACGCCACCAACTACTGAGCCTAAACACACCCACAGCGCCCAAATGCCTGTTGCAGAGCCAATTTTTTCCGGCGCAACATATTTCTGAACAGCCAAAGGCCCGCAGATAGTAACAAAGATAAACGCAATTCCTTCAATGGCGCGCGACACAATCAAAATGGTTCCGTTACCCGCAAAAGCTCCCAGCAAAGAGCCCAACGCAACAACAACAGCCGCGGCAAGCAACATGGTTTTTGGCCCAAACTTTTTAGCCAAAACACCCGTTGGAACTGCCAAAATAATTCCCACAAACGTAAAGATAGACATGAGCCATGAAGCAGAACTGGCATCCATATTCATGTTGACCATAATGTCATTCATGGCAACAGGCACTTTATATTGAACGGTTGCAATTGCCGTTCCGAACAAAAGCATAGCAACAGCTATCAGTGCCCAATGCGTATATTTTTCCTTGGTATCCATAGTTCCCCCCTCTTGGATATAAGATTGTCTGTGTTAAGAACGCCGCTTAACCCTTGCGGCGCGGTGCGTGCGACGCTGCCCCTACAGCGCCGCTTCTCCTACAACAACGCTGCCCCTACAGCGCCGCAATGTTATCTTGAAGCACCTCAAAACGCTCGCCACCAGGGCCACGGAAAAACATAATGCGAAGCTGTGCGCCCGCTGGGCCAAACGTGTCAAAAACATCGGCATCTTCTGCATCTAAGGGGCGGTCAAACTCAAGCGGCGGATCAAAAGGCCCTGCCTCTATGGCAACACCTTTACCTTTAAGAAAAGCCACAAACTCATCCATATTGGCCACGCGAAGAGCCAGGTGATTAAGGCTTTGCGCATTCGCATCACACGTACTTTTATCTTCGCATTCAATAAGCTCAAAAGCGGTACCCAAGCCCTTCATCCACGCCATCTTTAAGGGCTTATCACCCTCCATGGCGTTGGTTCTAAACAAAAGTTTGCACCCAAAAATATCCTGATAAAAAACTAGCGATTCCTCTAAATCGCGGCAATAAATGCCTGCATGTTGAAGCGTTAAGTCCATTTCAGACCTCAATTCTTACGTATGTTACTCCTTCTGGTTTTCACTACTGCATTTCCTTGACACCCGGAAGTACCCTGAAAGCGCACGCGCAAGGTGCGTGCCAAACGCGTGCGCCTTTTATCGCAAGCCTACCAGGTAACTATCCTTGGTCGCTCGACGTTGCCGCCATAACTTCGGCAACCGTTGCGTTTTTCATGCGCAATTCACTAATGCATACCACATCGCTCTCGAATTCCGTAACAGCAGATACATCGCCTGCGTATACGTCGCTCAAAGAGTTACGCGGCTTGGTAAGCTCAATAGCGCGCTTTGCATCGTAAGGAATAAGCTGCTCTTTGGGCGGGTTTGGCTTTGCGGTCCAGTTTGGCTTGGTAAGCCCTGCATCAGGCATGGTCTCAATTTGCGGAACATCGCCATACTTGGCGCGCAGCTCTTCAATAGGGCCAAAGTCCAGCGCACGCATGGGGCATGCCGCCACACAAGCGGGAAGTTGCCCTTTTTCAATGCGGTCAATGCACATGGTACACTTGCTCATCTTGGTACCGGGGTCATCGCTTGCAAACTTAGGGGCACCATACGGGCATGCCTTAAAGCAGTTGCGGTCTCCCTTGCACTTATCCTGGTCTACCAATACCGCGCCAAATTTTTCTTCCTTGAAAAGGGCATTGTTGTCGCAGGCAGCAACGCATACCGGGTTGTCACAGTGCCCGCAGCTAAACGCTAAAATGCCAATGGAAGTTTGCGGAAACGTGCCTTTTTCCCACATGTAAACGCTCATCCACTTCTCAGGGCCGGGCGCAATATCGTACCAGTCTTTACACGCAATAGAACAAGCCTTGCATCCATAGCAGCGACTTTGATCAAAGAAAAATCCGTACTGAGTCATAGCTATTCCCCCACCTTTCTGATCTCAACCAAACCTGCCGTAAGCAAAGCGCCTACAATGTGCGGCAAATGCGTGTCGCCAATAAGCAAGTTGCAGTTTCCGGCGGTGTCAATGCCGTAAGGCATAAGCTTGGACTTGCGCACATTATCAAACTTGGACCATTCGCCATGACCAATAGAAACGGTTCCCGGCAACAGCTTGGAAGAAACATATGCGGTAATTTCAACTTCGCCAAACTGGTTGTAAACCAACACACGATCGCCCGTTTTAATGCCACGATCTGCCGCATCGGCTGGTGACATGCGAACCATGTGCTCGTAGCAGTCGCCCTTGAGCCACGGGTTTTGGTCGTTGGCGGAATGCTGACGATACGTAGAAACCGGCGTTACCATAGACAGCGGGTAATTCTGTGTCCACGGGTGATAGTAACTATCGTTTGCCGGCAAATCCTGATAGGTTGGCTGCCAACGCGGATACGCATCATACTTGCCGCCGTAGCGCGTTTTCGTAAGGTCGGTATTCTTCACGTACGAGCTTTCAAATTCAATCTTGCCCGATGGCGTCTTGAACGGCGAGCGCCCGTTTTCCACCGTGTTCTTAAACGGATAGAACCAGCTGCCCGGCTGACCCGGCACACGCACAATAGGCATTTTCTGGAATTCTTCCCACGACTTTGGCTCTATGCCGTAATACGCAAGCCAGCCATATTCGTCTTTGGTCCACTCTTCATAGGCGGGCTTGTAAATGCGCTCGATAACCTGCTCATCCCAATCGCGCCAATCGGTAACGTCAAGCATCTTGGGGCAATACTTATCGGCAAAGCCCAGGCGGCGCGCAAGTTCCATCCAAACCCAGTCTTTGGGGCGAACTTCTCCCGGAGGATTAACGCCTTTACCCGCAAACAGGAAGTAGTTCATCATGCCTGATGGCGATCCCCAGAACCTGTTGATGCCAAAGAAGTGCATGTCGGTAGATTCAAACTGAATAATAGGCGAAGGAAGCACGATGTCCAAAAATTCAATGGAAGGCTGATCTTTGTAGTACTGCCAGCCCCACGAGAATTCCATGTTCGCAAAACCGCGCATACGCTTGGAAACATTGTGCTGGTTGTTAATGTAGTTGTTCGGAATAATAGCCATCTTCAAGCACGGCAGCGGGCTGTCGGGCGGGCAACCAATGCGCTGGCGGAATTCTTCTTCCGTGATATCGCCTGCCGCATAGAGCCGCTGACACTCCATGAGCTCCGTTACTTTGTTGTTGTTGTTGGTAATGGGGTTAACTACATTACCCGGAATTTGCCCCGTGCTGGGTACCGGCGGGAACAACCGTGGCTGCGTAACTAAGCACGCGCCGCCACCTTCGCAACCACCCGGAATAGAAAGGTTGCCGGTCATGGCTTGCAAAAGCATGGCAACAGCAGCGGCGTAGTCGCCCAGGTTGCGCTTGGAA
>CAVDDP010000169.1:0-4644 GCA_963607695.1 Hallerella sp. | reverse complement strand
TCATTTTTCTGCGAAAAATGAACACTCCTCCGTCCCCTGTTCAACCCGGGGTGTGCCCCCTGTATCCTCTGTTTGTTTCCTGGCTGCGTTGGGAAAACGTTGGTAGCGCGTTGGTGCTGCATTGGTATTCTTACGAAACCAAAGCAGTCACAGTTACGGGTATAATCTCTTTGCAATAGTAAAAATAACAAAAGGCACTACACCATGGTATGGGACACGTTAAGTAAATGGTTTTCTAAAAGAATACGCCTGATATTTACCACAATATTGGTTATTTTGGCGGCAGCGTTTATAGTGTCTGTCCTTAGAATCAACCTGACACAAAACGTTGAAAGTCGTGCGCTTTCAGACGTAAATGCAACAATAACTATGCAAACAACCACGTACAAAGACTACATGGACGAGCAGTTTCAGGCGTTACGTTTGGTGGCAGATATGCTGCAAAGCGGTAGGCATTTCACAAGCGAGGGCATTCAACCAACTTTAACATCTGTGGTAAACACCTTTGAACTTTGTACCTTGTGCTTTGCCGACACAAGCGGCAATACCACCGATTATCAGGGCAATGTTTTAGGCAGCTGCTATGACCGAGAATATTTCCAGGAAATTATGGATGGCACTCACACGCAAATTTGCGAGTATCTTGCCGCCACCAAAAACGGCAATGACCCCCGCATTATTCTTTCAGTTCCCGCTTATGATGCGAATGACGAAATGATAGGGGTGCTTTTCTGCAGTAAAGAAATTTCCGTTTTGGAGCATTCTCTTTTCGAGCAAAGTGGTCTTTTTACTTCAGATTCCGCCTTATTTATCTGCGATCAATCGGGGCAAGTTCTTGCAGCAAACCAAATAGGATATGCCTTTTTTGCAAAACATAATATTGAAGAAAAAGACTCCTTAAACATAAATGATTTAAGCAGTTCAGCGCAACGTTTGGCCGAAGAAAGCACCGTTCAACTAATAACCGTAACCGGTACGAACTGCTTTGCCGGATACAAGCCTGTAGACGAGTGTGGCTGGGGGCTTTATTGCTTTGTAGATCAGGCAGATGCATCGGAAACGTATAGTGACAACCAAAAGCGAATAGAAAATACGGTAGCAGCTGTGGTACTTGTATTTGCGTTGGCGCTTGCGTACATAGTGGTTTTGGGAAAGTTATATTTGAATCGTAAGGAAAAGGAAGCTCAATCTATCAGGCGGAACTACGAAAACTACAAGAATATTTTGTGCGAAGCACGCTGTGCCGTTGTGGAATACAACTTGAACAATCTTACGTTGAACGTAATTCAGCCGG
Source organism: Hallerella sp. (assembly GCA_963607695.1). Lineage (GTDB taxonomy): Bacteria > Actinomycetota > Coriobacteriia > Coriobacteriales > Eggerthellaceae > CAKUOV01. The sequence goes on along the minus strand of CAVDDP010000169.1, from coordinate 3,350 downwards.
GAATTGACGAACTGAAATTGAGCATTCTTAATGGCCCGCTTGAAGCTTATGAACAGTTTAAGCAGGCTCACCCGGAATACGACTTTGACGAGCTAAAAACAGAGCTTGAGCTTGCAAAAGCCGATGGAAAAACGTATTCGTTTGAATCGCTTTTAACGCCGGAAGCGCAAAAGCTCTGTTGGCTTCGTACCACAATCATTCCCATAGCAAATGAAAATGGGGCAGTAGAAACGGTGCTTTTTGCTGTGTTTGATGTATCAGATGTGCATCAAGAGGCCGATTTGCTTTCTGAATTGTATGCAAACATTCCGGCCGGTGTGCACCGGTGTTATCTTGATAAGCCAATTCATGTTGAGTATTTCAGCGACGGCTTTTGCAAAATGGTGGGATACACGCATGATGAAATTGATAAGATTATTGGTTCTGAGCGCAAATATTCGCTACTCATCTGCGAAGAGGATCGCCCTGCTTTTAGCGCATTTGTTAAGGATTTGTCTATTCATGGCGGAACGCAAACATGTGAATATCGCATTGTTTGTGCCAATGGTTCCTTGCTTGCTGTTTCCGATACCATGGACGCAAAACGCAGCTCATCAGGCACTATGTATGGATACTCCATTGTGACCGACCAACACGCGTTTTTGAAAATGCAGCAAGAGCTTCAGCAAGAACTTACCAACGTAAAATACGAACTTGAACAAAGCAGAATTAAAAACGCAAACAGCCAAATGCAGCCACATTTTCTGTATAACGCACTTTCTTCTATCAGAGAAATTGTTTTGGAAGACCCGCAGTATGCTTCAGATTTAATCTACGACTTTACCACCCATTTACGCGCTTGCATACGTTCTATGTCGGGCGACAGCATGATTTCGTTTGGTCAGGAGCTTGAAAACATAAAAGCGTATGTGAACATTGAAAAAATGCGTTTTGGTAACAAGCTTTCTATTGAATACGATTGTCACGAAACTGAATTTGACCTTATTCCGCTTAGTATTCAGCCGTTGGTTGAAAACGCTATTCGCCATGGAATATTCGAGCGTGGCGCTGCAGGTGGTACGGTGATTGTGCGCAGTTCACGTGGGGAAAACTGCTTTGTGGTTTGTGTTGAAGATAACGGCACCGGTTTTGATTTTGATGAAATTATGGCGCAGGTTAAAAGCGGAAAGCGCGATTCAAATGGTCTTTCTAACCTTATCTTCCGCTTCAAAACGCTTATGAACGCCACGGTTAACGTGGAAAGCAAACCTGGAAGCGGAACAAAAATTACGGTAACTATTCCAACGGGGGGTAAACAATGAGAGCAATTTTAGTAGACGATGAACCCATTATGTTGCGAAGCTTTATGCGTAACAGTGCGGATATTCCGAATTTAACGGTAGTAGCACAATTTCAAAGTGCTGAAGAAGCCCTTGATTATGCTAAAGAAAACACCTTTGAGCTGGCGTTACTTGATGTGTGTTTGCCGGGTATGAACGGTATTAATTTAGCGCTTAAGCTTAGAGAAATGCACCCGGGATTATTGGTGGTGTTCATTTCGGCATTCGATAACTACCTGCGCAACTTCAACGAAATTGGGGGAGACTACTACATCTTAAAGCCCTATAAAAAAGAGACTATTCAAATGATGGTAGAAAAAATGTCACTTTTATCAGGGCGTTTGCATAAAAATATCTATATTCAAATGTTTGGCAGGTTCAATGTTCTCAAAGACGGCGTTCCTCTAAAGATTGTAGGAAAAACAAAAGAAATTCTTGCTCTTGTTGCCACGCGACGCGGGAAAGAAATAAGCAATGAAGAAATATATAGCACGGTGTGGGAAAACCGTGAATACAGCAATGCAAACATGAAGGTTTACTACAACGCTCTTTCACGGCTTAAGCATGCTTTGGAAGATGTGGACGCAAGTTCGCTTTTGATATCTACTTCACGTGGGCAAATGCTGAATACCTCTGTTTGCGATTGTGACTATTTTTCCTGGCTTGATAAAAATGCGGAAAGTCGCGAGCGGTTTGAAGGGGAATTTTTATCTGAATACTCCTGGGGTGAACCCATTTTGGCAAATCTTTTGAATGGGGAAGCCTCTTCATAAAACAGTTCAAACAGGGAATACTGAAACAGGGAGCTGCCTTTTGCGCGAGCGCGCCGGGGCAGCTTCCCCTTTTTCTTCCCTTGCCTATTAACGAACAGCCCCATTGTGCAAGCACGAAGGGGCAATTTTTTTCCCGAAAATGAGAGTCAACATCTAAAAACAGGCGTTTCCGTTGGTTTTACGTTGGTGCACGTTTGGCACAATGGCATTTTAAGAATTCACGTGCGCGTGAAGGCTGTGTTTGCGTGCGAATGCTGGGCTTGGGTAGCACCAGAACACCACGCATAAAAGGGCAAGAAACAAAACTAAACGAAGCGGAACATGACTGACAAGAACTTAAAAAAACTTACGCGAGCAGAACTCATAGACATTGCGTGCGAACAGCAGCGCAGGCTAGAGGGAAATAACAGCGCAAACAACGCAGTTTCTTTGCCCACGGCAGAACAGCTTGAAGAAGAAAAGAGTCGTGTTACGCAATGGAGCCGCTATAGCCGTGCGTTTAAAAGCACCGTGGCAATTCTTGTTGTGGTTGCGGCGGTATCGGTGCTGGTGGCAACGCTTTTTATGCCTGTTTTGCAAATCTATGGTACCTCTATGTCTCCCACGTTAAAAGACGGGCAAATTGTTGTTGCGCTAAAAACGAATAACTTTGAATCGGGAGATATTGTTGCTTTCTATTACGGCAACAAACTTTTAGTCAAACGCTACATTGCAGGCTCTTCTGATTGGGTAGATATCAATGAAAGCGGGACCGTTTTTGTTAATGGTGAAGAACTTGACGAGCCTTATCTTACCAACAAGGCGTTGGGCGACACCAACATAACGCTTCCTTGCCAAGTGCCTGATCAAAGGCTTTTCCTGATGGGCGACAATCGAGATGTATCTGTTGATTCCCGCAATACCTCTGTTGGCTGCGTTGCTACAGAACAAGTTGTAGGGAAGGTTGTTTTTCGTGTTTGGCCGCTTAATGAATTTGGCCCGGTAGGCTAAGCCTGACAGGGGGGTTATGATGCAGAATAATTTGTCGCAAAAAGTACAAACTTATATAAAAACCCGCACACAAGAAAAGCGTTGGAAGCGTTTTACTGCAGCACTGGCCTGCGCCGTTGTGCTTTGCACCATGTATGCGCTTGTTCTTCCGGCGCTTACTATGACGGGTACTACGTATTGTGGGCTTGAAGCGCACACGCATACCAACATATGCTATGCGCAACTTGGCGGGTGCAAGCTTGAAGAGCACCAACACAGTCTTGCGTGC
>CAVDDP010000168.1:0-4645 GCA_963607695.1 Hallerella sp. | reverse complement strand
GCGTTGTTTCGTTGGTGCTGGTGGTAGCGTGGTGCATCTTTATTTTCTACATGAGCTCACGTGTTTCAACTGATTCAGACAATATGAGCTTGGGTTTTGCCCACCAGGTACTGCAACTGTTTTTGCCCGGGTTTGGGAATATGAGCGCAAGCGAACAAGCAGCGCTGTTGCAAAGCCTGAACTACCCCGTGCGCAAGCTGGCGCATTTTTCTGAATATGCTGTTTTGGGCATACTGGCACTGAACGCCGTGCGGCAGCTGGGAAAAAGCAGGGCGCACATTCCCCTGTGGCTTATCAGCTGGCTGTTCTGCGTGTTTTATGCCGCAACCGATGAATTCCACCAGCTTTTCGTGCCAGGGCGTTCATGCCTGTTTACCGACGTTTGCATAGATTCCGCCGGCGCTCTTTTAGGTACCGCACTGCTTTTGCTTGCCCTTCGCTTTTACCAGCGCACCCAAAGCTCAAGCCAAAAACAATAAGTTGAAATTCTCCCTTCCCTTAAGGGGCAAAGCGCTCCATGTAACTAAAATGCTTCGGTAGTAGCGCTATTATTTCAAACCCGATACAATGAAGCCGTTCAAAAAGCATGCCGGCAAACTAACGGAAAGGAGTCTTCCCCATGCTTATTTTTACCCTTTTTATTATTGTTCTTGTACTGCTTATCGTGGGTGGCGCGTTTTACGTGGTGCAACAGCAAAACACCTACATTATTGAGCGGCTGGGAAAATACAACCGCATTGTGGGGCCGGGTTTTCACTTCAAAATTCCTGTTCTAGAGCGCATTGCCGCCAAAGTAAGCATGCGCACCAACCAAATTGATTTCAGCATTGACGCCAAAACAAAAGACAACGTTACCGTAACCATGGAAATTGCCGCACAGTACCACGTAAGCTACGACCAAGACGGAGCCACCAATCGTGGCAGTGGCGTTTATCGCGCTTACTACATGTTGTCGGAGCCCATTAACCAAATGCGCGCGTACCTGATTGACGCGCTGCGCTCGGCCGTTCCGGGGTATACGTTAGACGAAGTGTTCGACAAAAAGGACTCCATTGCAAGCGATGTGAACTCAACCGTTTCAACCATGATGCGCGAATACGGCTATGACCTGGTAAGTACGCTTATCACCAGCATTGGCTTGCCGTCCGATGTTGAGCAATCCATGAACAAAATTAACAGCGCACAGCGTGAACGCATTGCGGCTCAAAGCCTTGCTGAAGCCGAGCGCATTAAAATTGTTACGGAAGCAAAAGCAAGCGCCGAAGCCATGGAGGAAGCCGGCCGCGGTATTGCGGCGCAGCGCAAAGCCATTGCCGATGGCATTGCGGAATCACTTGAAGTGATTAAGGAATCGGGCGTTTCTACCAATGAAGCAAACGAGCTGTTCCTGTTCACGCAATGGACCGACATGATGTGCGAATTTGCCAAGAAGGGGAAAACCAGCACGGTGGTGCTTCCCAGCGATTTTCGCGAAACTGCCAGCATGTTTGACCAGCTTACCGTTGCCGGTGCGCTGAAAAGCGAAGAAAAGAAGTAATAGACTTTACGTTAAAGCAGGCAAGCGCTCTAACATAAATAGTAAATCTAAAAGGGAGTTGGATGTGTCCAGCTCCCTTTTTCGTGTTTTGATCAAAGCGGACCCTAGCAAAGCGGGCTCTATCAAAACTTTCCCCGCAAGGGGTGCGGTATTGCTATTGATACTGCGCAATGACCTCGCTTAGACGGGGCAGAATTTGCTGCTTGCGCGACAAAAGCTCGGGCTGGAATGCGTGTTCATCGGCGGCACCTTCGCCATTCGGAAACGCCTCTTGCGCCCAGGAAGCACGGTTGCCGGCGGCGTACACCACAGAGCCGTTATCCAGGATGCTGGTAAACACCACAACTGCCAGGTCAAACTGCTTTTTGTTCACGTATACTTCCATATCTTGCTGAATGGTGTTTGCCTCGAAAGGCAAATGCTTTGCCGATGGCACCACAATTTGTGAAATGGACACTTTGCACCCGTGAATGTCGTAAATTTTCACGTCTTGGTTAATCATTTCGCTTACCGTTTTGCCCTCGGTGTTGGAGGTTACGGTAAACATGTCGCGCGCGAAGTCCTCGATGTCAAGGTCTGCCATGGCAGCAAGAAAATCGGCATTCTTGCGATCTTTTTCAGTGGTGGTGGGCGACAGGAAATCCATGGTGTCAGACAAAAGCGCGCCCAGCAAAAGCCCTGCTAATTCCTTGGGAATGGGAATTTGATTCTCGCGGAAAATAGTTGCAATAATGGTGGACGTGCTACCCACAATTTCGTTTCGGAAGGAAACGGGGCGAAGCGAGGAGAAATCGGCAATGCGGTGATGGTCAATAACTTCCAGCACGCGCGCTTTTTCAATAGCACGCACCGATTGCGAAAATTCGTTGTGATCCACCATAATAATCTGCTTGTTTTCGCAATTCATAATGTGATAGCGCGATGCAAAGCCAATCAAACGCTGGTCGGCATCAAGCACCGGGTAAATGTGAAAGCGGCTCTTAAGCATTTTTGCCGCAACGTCTTCGGCAAGCTCGTTTGACTTGAACACAACCAGCTTGGATAACGGCGTCATAATCAAGCTTACGGAAGGAGCAAAGTACAAATAGCGCGAAGTGTTCATGCCACCATGCCCCGAAAGGATAATGGGGCAATGATGTTCTTGCGCAAGCTCAACCACCTGCGGGTCAACCTGGTTTGCCCACACCACAATAAGCATGCCTGCACCGTTTTGAATGAGCTGGCGTTGCGCTGCCGGGTCATTTCCAATAATCACAATACGGTTGGAAATATCGTATTGCTCAAAGCCGGTATTGGCCGTTTGCGCAATAAAGGAAACCATGCCGTTTACGTGCTTTTCCTCATTGTTTCCGCAGATAACACTTCCCTTTACCGATTTTGCAATGTTCTCAAGGGAAGTGTGCGACAGCAGTTCTTTTCCCGGTTCGGCGTCGCCCAGGCCAACAGAGCCAATGTCATTTTTGGTTACCAGGCCAACTAAGCGATTCTCATCATCTACCACGCCACAATGCGTGTAGCCTTCTTTTTGCATGTGCTCCATGGCTTCAAGAATGGTGGCCTTTTGCGAAATGCTCACAACGGGGTCAAGCTTAATTTCATCCATACGCACGCGCGCGTCAGTTAACAGCATGGGCTCTTCAAAACCAAAACGCTCAAGCAGGTACTTTGACTCGGCGTTAAGCGAACCCAGGCGGCACGCCACGGCACGCTGCCCCATGGCTTTCTTGAAAAACGCATAGGCTATTGCCGCTGCAACGGAATCGGTATCGGGGTGCTTGTGCCCCGTTACGTAAATGATTTCTCTCTCGCTCATAAGTGGTGTTCCTTTTGTTTTTGAATTAATTAAATCGCGTGCAGTGTATCACGCTTAGCGCGGCTGCCTTAAAAAAACACGAATGCCGCCCCATCACTGCAGGCGGCATTCGAAGCAAGCGCTTGCGTTTCAAGCGCCCGCAGCGTTTACTTTAACGTTGCAACCAGCTGACCAGCCTTCACTTGGTCGCCAGCCTTAACCAAAATCTCGTCAACTTCACCAGCTGCTTTCGCAATGATATTCGTTTCCATTTTCATTGCTTCAATAACCGCAATAGGCTGACCTTCTTCAACAGCTTCGCCTTCACTTACCAGCACTTTCACAATATTGCCGGGAATGTTTGCGCCAATTTCCATGTCGTTGCTTTCATCGGCAAAGCGAATGGAAGAAGCCGAAACAACCGAAGCCGCTGCTTCATCTTTAATGCGCACGCTGCGACGATTGCCGTCAACCTCAAAGTCTACGTCGCGATAACCTTCAGCATCGGGCTCGTGAATTGCCACCAGGCGAATCACCAGCACGCGACCTTCTTCAAGCATAACCTCGCTTACTTCGCCTTCACGCAAGCCGTGGAAGAACACGTCGGAACCCATAAGGCTAAAGCGGCCATCCTTTTGCATAGCGGTAAGGTAATCGGTGTATACCTTGGGATACATGGCGTAGCTAATGGCATGGCGCGGGTCGTCGTCAAGGTCAAAGTACTCTTTCAAGCCCTTGGCAATGTAGTCGAAGTCTTCCGGCTCAAGCAGCTCACCAGGGCGGCAGGTAATGGGCTTGCGATCCTTCAGCACTACCTTTTGCAGCTCGGGATCAAAGCCGCCTTCGGGTTGGCCCATCATGCCTTCAAAGAAGGAAACAATGGAATCGGGGAAGTCAAGCGATTTGCCCTTTTCCAGAATGTTTTCAGGGGTAAGGTCATTTTGCACCATGAAAATGGCCATGTCGCCCACCGCTTTTGAAGAAGGAGTAACTTTTACAATGTCACCCAGCATCTCGTTTACGGTTTTGTACATCTCTTTAACTTCCTGGAACTTGTGACCCAGGCCAAAGCTTTCAACCTGCGGCTTCAAGTTGGTGTACTGACCACCCGGAATTTCGTACTTGTAAATTTCGGCGGTGGCAGCTTTCAAGCCACTCTCGAAATCTTTGTACACGGGGCGCACATCGGTCCAGTAATCGGCAATAACTTGCAGTTTGTCCAGGTCAATGCCGGTGTCGCGCGTGCTATTCTCAAGCGCTGCAACAATGGAGTTCAATGACGGCTGTGAAGTTAAGCCCGACATACTGCTAATTGT
>CAVDDP010000167.1:0-4650 GCA_963607695.1 Hallerella sp. | reverse complement strand
ATGGTTTTGTATGCAGGTTGGCATGCACCTACCAAAAACGTTACGGTTCACTTGAACTACGTTGGTGCAAGCGAAAGCAGAACGCTTGAAATTACCAAGGGTGGCTTGGTAGATGCTTCGCAGCTTCCCACCACAGAAGACCTGAATGCCATGAACGCCGGTTATGAGTTTACCGGTTGGTACACCGACGAAGCATGCACTACTAAGTTTGACATGAACATGCCTATCGAAAGTGACGTTACTATCTATGCTGGTTGGCAAAAAGTAACGAAGGCTAACTACACTGTTAAGCATGTGGCGGTACACAACAATCAAGAAATTGAGATTGCTACCGAAACGCTTGTGGGCACCATTGGTCAGGATGTGAAAGTCTCCAAACTTTCCGACGATGTGTTAACGGCAAAAGGCTATGAGGACTACTTGAGCGCAAGTGGTACTTCTCAGTTCATAAACATTTCCGAGGATGCATCGAATAATGTGGTGACCTTCCGTTACATGACCCTCTCTGACTTAAGCTACACCGTTTCTTACGCGTACAACGGCACCACCGTGTATGTTGAGAACAACGGTGAAGCGTACGAGTGCCAGTCTGATAGTGAGTTTAGTGTGTACCCCTCGGAAGAGGCTCAATTGTGGCTGGCGCAAAACGGCTACAGCTTAAAGGCTAACTATGTAAAGGTAGATCCTGGCGAAAATGCCGTATTTGAACTTACGGCAACGGAATACACCATTACCTATGACCTGGGCAATGGCTCCTTTGCCAGTGGCACAACTGCTCCTTCTACCTATACCATAGCTGAGGTTTCGGGAGACAACACCATTTCTATTCCGAACCCCGAGCAAACGGGCGCAACCTTTGAAGGTTGGACGTTAGCAGATGAAACCTATATTAACAACAGCATAACTCCTACCGATACGCTTGCTGGTAATCCTCAAACCAATTTAGTGTTGGGTCAGGTTAACGGCTACCAGACCGTGGGTGATTTAACGCTTAAAGCAAACTGGAAACAAAACGTGTACGTGTACATGCGCTTCATTGATTCTAGTGGTAACACCATTAGCGCTTCAAGCGATGCTGCGGCAAACAAAAAGCTTGCCGAGCGCTTTGGCTTAAGCGCTAATAACAACGGTTGGTACACGCTTGGCTATGAAACCGTTACGGTTGATAACCCTGCTTCTGCTTACACCGCTGGTACCGTTATTAAAGAGGGAACCGAGCTTTCTTCTTATTTAACCAGCATTGGTTTTGATGCTGACCGCTTGAATAAGTATCAGGCAAACGCTGGCTTTGCAAGCTATGACTTGCTGCAATGGATGCAGTTCAAGGCAGAAAACGGCGCGGCAAGCTATGTTTCTGTTGGCACAAACACATACCACTTGGATGGCACTGTTGCGGTGTACACCGTGAAATACGTTGATGGCGTAAGCGACGAAGTGGTGTTCAACGACGTTGTTGGTTACGGTGTTACGGGAGATACGAACCCCAGCTTTGGGGCAGATCCGGTGCGCCCTGGTTACACCTTTGCGGGTTGGAAGAATTCCAAGGGTGAAACGTTAACCACCGCCGAAATTGAAGCGGCAACTATGAATGCCGATGAAACCTACACTGCGCAGTGGACTGCAAACACCTATAACGTTACCTACACTGCTGAAGGCAACGGCTCTGTTTCTAATACTGCAGGCGATACCGGTTTGTTCGTTTTGGAAACCACGGGTGTTACGGGTTCTGGTTCCACCGCACAACTGGGTTACAAACTTGATGGTTGGTACAAGGGCGATACCTTGGTAAGCTCTACTGACACACTTACCGCCGATATGGTTATTGCCAACTTGAATTCTCACACCAGCGGTTCGAAAACGGAATACGACGATACCACGTTTGTGGCCAAGTTCGTGAAAGACGATTCGCAAACGCATCGCCTGGGTTACACCGTTGAATACTACAAGGATGGCGAACTTGCCGAAACAAGTGCCGCGGTTTACAGCGCTGACGCGTGGATTGGCGATGCTACCAGCTTAGATGTTACCGAGGGTGCAACAGGTATTGTTACCAGCGGTAAGTATGCCGGGTATCATCTTGAAAAGCTTACGCTTAATGATTCTGATATGACGGTGCCGTTTGGTACTTACACCTTAGCGCTTGAGGCTGGTCAGCCTACCAGTGAGAACAACGTGTTCAAGGTGTACTACGTTGAAGATGAAGATATTACCATTAATTACGTTGCCAATAAGGGTGGCTCGGTAAGCATTGCTTCCGAGCAACTTGCCCCTGCAACGGGCGCCGCCACTGGTTCTACGGCAACGGCAAGCACGGGCTATGTGTTTGATTATTGGAGCATCGATGCAGAAGGTTTGAACAAGGTGGGCACTGCCAACTTGTTTGTTCCTGCTAAGAATGATCAGGGAATCTATGAAGAAGCAACGTATTATGCAAACTTCAAGCTTAGCGACAACAAGCACACCGTTGCATATGAGATTCATTACTTCAAGCAGAATGCTCAAGGCACCTACGATGAAGTAACGGCCGATGCTGTTGCAAAGAAGACATCCGATGAGCAGCAGATTTTGACACCTGCTACTATCAATGTGACTGAAACGTTGGATGCCAATAAGTACGAAGGCTACACCTTCAATAATGCTACCCAGTCTATGAATGGCGGGGCGGCTACTACCATTACGGCCTTCCCCACGTCTTATACGAATAGCACACAAGCAGAAGGCGAAGAGGCCTACGTTATTAATTGTTACTACGACCTGCGCACTGATTTAACGTACACCGTGAAATATTACTGGGCAGGCGATACTGAAAACACCATCGCAGACGATGCGATTGTTGACGGCCAGACCTTTGGCGCAACGGTGAGCTTGCCTGCCGATATGCAAAAGACAATTGATGGCTACACTTATAAAGGCAACAGCGGAGACATCACTATTGCGGTAAACGATAACGTTATTAACGTTTACTACTACAAGAATGTTGAGCTTACTGCCAACTCCGACAGCAAAGTATACAACGGCAAAGTTCAGAGCGTATCTGGTTACACCGGAGCACCTGAAGATGCCCAGTTTGACATTACGGTTGGCGCAAGCGGCACTACCGTTGCAAGCTATGCAACAAAGTTTGCAGCAGGTACGGTAGGCACCGTTGATAAAACGGGTAACTACATTGTTGCTAAAGCGACTAATGGTACGTTGGAAATTACGCCGTTGGCTGTTTCCGTTGAGATTACGGGTGATAGCAACACTGCTGTTTACGATGGCAAAGACCACACCGTAACTGGTTACACCACTTCTGTTGATAACACGTTGTTCACTAAAGATATGATTGTCTTTAACGGAACGGCAAGTGCAACACAAAAAGAAGTGGGCAAGGCCGAGATGGGCTTAACTGCCGAGCAATTCTCCAGCACCGATACCACCAACTTCACGGTAACGTTCAACGTAACCGATGGCTTCCAGGAAATTACCCCGGTAACCAGCGAGATTATTGTTGACATTTACGAGAACGCTGCTTCTTATACCTACGATGGCGAAGAGCATACCGTAAGTGGCTACGACGCAACAAAGACCACCATCAGCAATGCGCTTTACACTGCCGATATGTTCACGGCAACAGAGACCGCTGCGTGGACTGCTACGGGTACCGATGCTGGCACTTATGAGCTTGGCGTTGTTGCCGGCGACTTTGTGAATAACGCAAGTGACACTTTCACTAACGTGAAGTTTGTAATCCACGACGGCGCGTTGGTTATTAGCCCGGTAACGGATGAAGTAGTAGTAACTATTACCGGTAACAACGATACCAAGCAATATGATGGCACCGAGCACTCCGTAAGTGGCTACACTGCGCAGATTTCTAACAAGCTGTACACGCAGGATAAGATTGAGTTTAGCGGCACGGCTGAAGCAAAGCGTACCGATGCGGGTACTACCTACATGGGCCTGCAAACTACGCAGTTCAAGAACGTTGACACCACGAACTTCACCAACGTTGTGTTTAAGGTTAACGATGGTTATATGACCATTACGCCGGTGACCAGCGAAGTGGTGGTTACCATTGTGGGCAATCACGACGAAAGCGTTTATGATGGCAAAGAGCACAGTGTTGAAGGTTACGAAGTAACCAGCATTTCTAATACGTTGTACAAGCAGGATAAGTTTGAGTTTAAAGGCACGGCAAAGGCTACTCGTACCGATGCAGGCACCACAAATATGGGCATGCAGGATACGCAGTTTGCTAACCTTGACACCACGAACTTTAAGAACGTTGTATTTAAGGTTACCGATGGTTATCAGACCATCACTCCTGTGACCGATGAGGTAACGGTAACAGTAACTGAGAATTCTGCAACTTACGTATACAACGGCACAGAGCGCACCATTACGGGTTACCAGAGCATGGTTTCTGATAACGATTTGTACAAGGTTGAACAGTCGGTAAAGACAACCAAGACTGATGCTTGGACTGTGTCAGGCACCAATGCCGGTACCTATGACTTAGGTATTGTTGCCGGTGATTTTGCCAACATCAACGCAAACTTCACCAATGTTAAGTTTGTGGTAGTTGATGGTGCGCTTAAGATCACGCCTGTCATCGACAAAGTAACGGTAACCGTAACTGAGAACTCTGGCAGCGTTGAATACGATGGC
>CAVDDP010000166.1:0-4670 GCA_963607695.1 Hallerella sp. | reverse complement strand
CACGAAAATCGAGCTCAGCACCGTGAGCGAATACCCTTCGCCACCTTGCCCTAGCTCGAAGTGTGCAGGCTGAAAGGAGCATTCGCCTCAAGCTCGCTTGGATAATGCTTCTCTGGAGCTTATGGTTAATGAGTGCTAGTAGCTGAATATACGAATGCATTTTGCACCCACTTATCCTGCTTCGATATCGGCTCAACCCCTTCCAGCCCGCACGCTTCGTAGCGTCGAGTTATTCCGCCGTTTGGCAAAACCACGCAACTATTTGAACAAATTCCCCAACAAGCTGCGAACAATTTTGTTGCCGGCGGTGCGGGTAAAGCTGGTAGCAAGCGAGGCAATTTGGCGTTCGCGCTGCTCTTGTTTGCGCTGACGTGCCTTTTCTTCCGCTTCCGCCTTCTTTTCAGCAGCGCGTTGCGCACGCTCTTCTTCTTTTTCCGCTTTTTTGCGCGCCGCTTCTTCCTCTTTGGCTTTTTGCGCTTCAAACTCCGCTTTCTCTTTTTCCAGCTGAGCGCGCTCGGCCTCTAAGGCATCGGCCTTTTCCTGCTTTTCTTTTTCCGCCGCAATTTGCTCATAGGCAGATTCACGGTCTACCGCCGTGCCGTACTTGTCTTGCAGCGCGCTTTGCGCAGAATACGCTGCTTGCAGGGTTGCGTCGCTGGCGGCACCCATCAGGCACTGCGGCGGCAAAATTTTCGCGCGTTCAACCACGCTGGGGCGGCCTTCTTCATCCAAGAAAGAAACAAGCGCTTCGCCCGTGCCCAAATCAAGAATTGCTTCTTCTGTTTTGAACTGCGGATTTGCGCGGAACCCTTGCGCTGCCGCCTTCACCGCTTTTTGCTCGGAAGGCGTGTAGGCGCGCAGGCCATGCTGTACCTTGTTGGAAAGCTGAGCCAGCACCTCATCGGGAATGTCGCTGGGGCTTTGCGTGATGAAGTACACGCCCACGCCCTTGGAACGAATGAGCTTTACCACCTGCACAATTTTGTCGGTTAAGCTTTGCGGCATGCCATCGAACAGCAGGTGCGCTTCGTCAAAGAAGAACACAAAGCGAGGCTTATCGGGGTCTCCCACTTCGGGCAAGTTGGTGAATAAGCTGGAAAGCATCCACAGCAAGAACATGGAATACACGGTGGGGCGCTGAATAAGTTGCGCGGCATTGAGGATGTTCACATAGCCGCGACCGTTAGCATCGCAGGCAAACCAGTCGTTTAAGTCCAGGTCAGGCTCGCCAAAGAAAATATCGCCGCCTTGGTCTTCCACCGAAATAAGCGAACGCAGCACTGCACCAACAGAAGCTTGCGCAATGTGCCCATACGTGGTTTCAAGCTCTTTGCTGTGCTCTGCCACGTAGTTCAACATGGTGCGCAAATCTTTAAGGTCTATAAGCAGTAGCTGATTGTCGTCGGCCACGCGAAATGCAATATTAAGCACGCCTTCCTGCGCGTCGGTTAAGCCCAACAAGCGCGCAAGAAGCGTGGGACCCATTTCAGAAATGGTCACGCGCACCGGAATGCCCGTACCGCCCAGCATGTCCCAAAAACGGCAGGGGCAACCTTGCAAGTTCCAGTTTTCAATGTTGAACTTGGTCACACGCTTCTGAATATTCTCGGAATCTTCCCCTGCTTGTGCCATGCCGGTAACGTCGCCCTTAACGTCGGCCATGAAAACGGGAACGCCTGCCTGCGAAAAGCCCTCGGCCATAACTTTAAGCGTTACGGTTTTGCCCGTGCCGCTTGCACCCGAGATTATGCCGTGGCGGTTTGCCTGATTAAGCAGCAGGTAGCAGCGATTTTCCGGCGAGCCGTCTTCCGCAGCTAAATTGCCTGTTCCCATCCAAATTTTGTTTCCGTCTAACATGGCCTTTCCTTTCTGTGGGGGTGGTGTAAAACGTTGCACTCATAGGATATTTTTACTTGCGGCAATTATACCGTTGTAGCTGTCGCAACGAACAAAATTTTCCTGTTGATTGTACGGAATAATTCCGTACAATAGTAGCTATCCTTACCTCAATAGAACAACGCGAAGAAGGAATCAGCATGACAACCGCAGTGCAAGAAAAACCATGTCGCATAGATATACGACTTACACGAAGCCAGCGCGCCAATTACGAAACAGCAGCAGCTCTTAAAGGGCAAACGCTTTCGCAGTGGTCTACCAGCAGGTTAGACGAAGCAGCCCGCTATGACATAGAAGCTGCCCGCGCTACAAAACTATCTGAGCAGGATTTTGGTTCATTTTGCGAAATACTTGATAGTCCTTTGCCAAAAGCAACAAAAGAGCTTCTTTCCCGTAAGGAGATATGGCAATGACAAGTTTTTCAAAGCCTGTTCAGCTGCCAGTAGGGGTAGGTATAGAAAATTTTACCTGCGGTGCAGAACTTGTGGATAGCTGGGTTGCGAATCACTCGGCGTTAGCAAGAAAGCGCGGCATAGCCGTTATCTATGTTTCTTATCGTGGCAGCAAAGTTGCGGGGTTTTACACCTTGAGCAGTCACAGTGTATGTCGATCTGAAATTTCTGCAGGGTGGCTTACGCGTAACGCTTCGCAGCAAATTCCTGCGGTTCTTTTAGGAATGCTAGGTGTTGACCAGAAGTTTAAAGGGCACGGATTAGGTGCAGCTTTATTGCAAGATGCAATTCTTAACGCAATAAAAGTAGCAAATCTAGCGGGCGCAAAAGCGCTTGTCGTAGACCCACTCAATGAATCAGCACGCTCGTTTTATGAACATTTTGGCTTTTCTTCCTTTAAAGAATGCTCTCGTATGGCGCTTAAACTTCCCTCTAACGATTAACGTTTTTGCTGTGGTTTACCCTGCTATCGCAAACATTCATATTGCCTTATTGTGAATACAAAAAAAGACGAGGCAGTTAGTGCAAATCGCTCAAATAAGTTTTGCACCAACTGATAAAATAAGCACGTTTCAGACTTTAGACCAAAGGGGGAATTATGACAAAAATGCCAGCTGATTGTATGGAAATGATTAACAACGTGTATGCTGCAGCGGTGGCAACCTGCAACAAAAACGGTATCCCCAACGTTGTTTGCTGTTCTATGAAGCAAGCGTGGGATGAAGAAACCGTAATGATTTCAGACCAGTACCTGAAAAAGACGCTTGCTAACGTGCAAGAAAACCCACACATGGCGGTAAGCGTTTGGGACGAAACACATGGATACCAGGTAAAAGGCAGCGTTGTGTACGAAAATGAAGGCGAGCGCTACCAGGCTATTGCCCGGCAAGTTCATAGCATTCTTTCGGGTATGGGATATGATTATTACTCAAAAGGCGTGTGCTGGTTGCATGTGGAAGAAGTGTATTCTCTTACTCCTGGTGAAGGTGCCGGAGAGCGGCTTGCTTAGTTCCGGCGAAGGCGCCAGCGAGCAGCTTGCATAGCCTTGGCGAAGGTGCCAGCGAGCAGCTTGCACCCCTTTATCCTTTTATCCCACAATTTTAAAAGGAATTACTATTTTCTCTTGACATTGCCCTTTTTCGCATTAACATGTGAACAATCATTCATATGTTGAAAGGTTGAAATATGGAAGCAGCAGAATCTGACACGCTTCCCAATGAGGAAATGCTGTATGACCTGGCCGATTTATTCAAAGTTTTTGCCGACACCACCCGCATAAAAATTCTGTACTGCTTAATGGGCAAACAGCTTTGCGTGGCAGACATTGCCGAGGCTATCAATGCCACCCAAAGTGCCGCGTCTCATCAGCTTCGCATTTTGAAGCAGGCGCATTTGGTGAAATTTCGCCGCGATGGCAAAAACGTTATTTACGAATTATCCGACGATCACGTGTACACCATGCTCTCGCAAGGCATGACGCACCTGTGTGAATAACAGCAAACGAATGCTCAGGCGCGCGAAAAAGCACACGGCAGATGTACCCCAGCAAAACGCGCAAACACCAAGGTATCACAAGCAGCCAAAACGCTACGTTGCGGCAAAACAAAGGAGATAAAACCATGAAAAAGAGTTTCAAACTTGACGAACTGGATTGCGCAAATTGCGGCGCAAAAATGGAAGACGCCATCAAGAAAATTGAAGGCGTAGTAAGCGCAAAAGTGAACTTTATGGCGCAAAAGCTCACCGTTGAAGCAGCCGATGAACGCTTTGAAGCCATTATGGACGAAGCACAACGCGTGTGTCACCGAATTGAACCCGACTGCGACATTGTTCGCTAGCGGCGCACGCGGCGTGCGCAACAACGCACGCCAACAGCACACGTGGCGCACGCCAACGGCACACGTGGCACACAAGCCGCGGCTGCTTCGCTGCAGCGCACGCACGCCGCATGTTGGCGCCGCCTTCCCCTTCCCCTACCCCTAAAAGGAGATTCCCGTGAACAAAAAGCAAAAGCGCTGGCGAAACCGCATTATCCTGGCGCTTTGTTTATTTGCTGCCATTTTCGCCTTTTGCGAGCTTGCGCCTCTTGAAACGTGGCTGGGCAGCAAGCAAGCTGCAATTGTCGCAGAATTTGCGCTGTTTTTGATTCCCTACCTTATTGCCGGCTACGACGTTTTGCGCAAAGCTTTTTTGGGCATTTTGAACCGCCAGCCCTTTGATGAGTGCCTGCTTATGACCATTGCCACCGTTGGTGCGTTTGCGCTTGTAGCATTCCCCGAAGGCGACCCTCACATGGCAGAAGGTGCCGCGGTTATGCTGTTT